>NZ_JBFRLX010000017.1:0-10205 GCF_041470165.1 Vibrio sp. 10N.286.46.A8 | reverse complement strand
TATTTGGACCTTGTTCATCGTTCAGATTAGGGAGATAGTTTAGCCATCCAGACGCCTTTGTTAAAAATGCAATCATTACAGGCAGTCTGACCGGAAATTAAAATTATCGAATAAGGAACACACACATGACGACAACAACGCATATTCTTGGCTACCCACGTATCGGTGAAAAACGCGAACTCAAATTCACTCTCGAGAAGTACTGGCGCGGTGAGATCGATCAATCTGAGCTTAAGCAGATCGGCAGTGAATTAAGAAATCGTAACTGGAATGTACAAGCTGACGCGAATCTAAGCTTTGCAACTGCGGGTGACTTCGCATGGTATGACCATGTACTAACTACGACTCTACTTCTAGGTCACGTTCCCAAGCGCCATGCTGGTGGATCAGAAGATGAAAAATCCTTCCCAGATTTAGATACCTTGTTCCGTGTAGGTCGCGGTCAGTCTCAAGTTCAATCTACTTGCTGCGGTGGTTCGCATACGTCGAATGATGTCACTAAAGACAGTTCAGCTGCTTCTGACATGACCAAGTGGTTCAACACTAACTACCACTACATTGTTCCTGAGTTCAGCAAAGATGACTCTTTTGAAGTAAGTTGGCCTCAACTGTTTGATGAAGTGAATGAAGCGATTAAAGCAGGACACAAAGTTAAGCCTGTACTCCTTGGGCCACTCTCTTACTTATACCTAGGCAAAGAAGTGGAAGAAGGGTTTGACCGCTTATCTCTACTTCCTCGCCTTCTTACCGCGTATCAAGCCATTTTGGCAAAGCTCTCAAAGCTTGGCGTAGAGTGGGTCCAAATTGATGAGCCAATCCTGGCTTTGGAGCTTGATAATCAGTGGGTAGATTCATTCAAGCTGGCTTACCAAGTGATTCAAGGCGATGTAAAACTACTACTTACCACTTACTTTGATTCGGTCACAGATACATTAGATAAAATCGTAGATCTGCCTATAAACGGCTTACATATCGACTTAGTAGCAGCACCGCAGCAACTCGATGAAGTGGTTAATAAGTTACCGGAAGATTGGGTACTTTCTGCGGGTGCAATCAATGGACGCAATGTGTGGCGAGCTGACTTAGCCGCGCAGCTTGAGTTACTGCAACCTGTGAAAGACAAACTAGGAGATAAGCTTTGGATCGCAAGTTCATGTTCATTGCTGCATAGTCCTGTTGATTTGGAGTTAGAAGAAACGCTTAGCGAAGAAGTGAAGAGTTGGTTTGCCTTCGCAAAACAGAAAGTCACCGAGGTGAGCTTGTTGGGTGCGGCGTTAGACGGCGATCAAAATGCCATTTTGGCGTGTGAGACTTACAGCCAACCAATTGTTGCCCGTAAGAACGCGACTCATGTGAACAAGCCACAAGTTCAGGCTCGTATCAATACCATTACCAAAGCACTGGCAGAACGCAGTGCTCCATACGCAGAGCGCGCAGCGCATCAGTCTGAAGTTCTCGGGTTACCGCTGTTACCAACCACAACCATTGGTTCGTTCCCACAGACAGGAGAGATTCGTCTTCAGCGTAGTGCTTACCGAACTGGCAAACTGAATGAAGCGGAATACACAACCGCATTGAAAGGTCATATTGCTGATGCTGTTAAGCGCCAAGAAGCCTTAGATTTGGATGTGCTTGTGCATGGTGAGGCGGAACGCAATGACATGGTGGAGTACTTTGCAGAAAACCTAGCAGGCTTCCAAACCACTAAGTTTGGTTGGGTACAAAGTTATGGCTCTCGTTGCGTGAAACCGGCGATTGTGGTTGCGGATATTGAGCGTGAAAAACCAATGACGGTCGAGTGGTCGACTTATGCTCAATCTCTAACTTCAAAGCAGATGAAAGGCATGCTCACAGGGCCAGTGACTATCTTATGTTGGACATTCCCACGTGAAGATATCTCGCGTAAAGAGATCACTAATCAATTGGCATTTGCGCTGCGTGATGAGGTGTCTGATCTGCAAGACGCAGGAATCAACATTATTCAAATCGATGAGCCTGCTATTCGCGAAGGTTTGCCTTTGAAAAAGCGCGACCATGCAGAGTACTTAGAATGGGCAGTGGATGCCTTTAAGATCTCAGCGGCGAGTGCTAAACCAGAAACTCAGATTCATACCCACATGTGTTACAGCGAGTTCAACGAGATCATTGATTCAGTGGCCGCGCTAGATGCCGATGTGATTACCATTGAGACTTCTCGTTCGAACATGGAACTACTGAAAGCGTTTGAAGAGTTTAACTATCCGAATGCGATTGGACCTGGCGTTTATGATATTCACTCGCCAAACATCCCTTCAGAAGAGTGGATTGTTGATTTACTTAAGAAAGCGGCAGAAAAAATACCTGCAGAACGTTTATGGGCAAACCCTGATTGTGGGCTGAAGACACGTAATTGGGCAGAGACAGAAGCGGCACTCACTAACTTAGTTTCGGCGACGAAGACACTGCGTAAAGAGTGGGAATCAGCTGAGGCATAATTCAGTCTAAGATTTGATTGACCCTCTACTCCACGATGACCCACAAAAAAGGCCTCGCATTTGCGAGGCCTTCTGGTTTTATACTTGTTCGAATCTCGAATCTCGAATCTCGAATCTCGAATCTCGAATCTAGCGGCTGCTCTGACACGTCTCTTTGCTGATCAGCTTTTCAACCATCAGTTGTCCGCGTGTATTGCGAATTTTGATGTTGTAAGCTAAGCCCATGTCGAGGTTAGCTCTTACTTCAGAGTTGGTGCAGTAGCTATTCACACTCATGTCTACAACTTGGTTTAAAGGCTTAGCGCCTTTCGCATCTTGGTTGTAGATCATCATGATTTCGACGACAGTATTTTTTGCTAGCACACGCATGATAGAGAGTGGACCATACTCAATAGGTAGGCCGGCAGATAAAACACCCGCACGATGGTGAGCCATCATCTCTAACTGTCTTTGTTTGTCTTGTTCACTTGATGAGCTACAGCCTGCGAGTAGGGCAATAGCCAGTGACCCAATAATCCATTTTTTCACGTTAAAATACTTTCTTGAATGGTTTAACAATCACATTCTGGTAGACACCAGCAGCGATGTACGGGTCTGCATCAGCCCATGCTTGTGCGTCTTCCAAAGAGTTGAATTCAGCAATCACAGTAGAACCAGTGAAGCCTGCTTCGCCAGGGTTATCGGAGTCAATTGCTGGCATTGGACCTGCTGTTAACAGTCGGCCTTCATTGTGAAGTGTTTGTAGGCGTTCTAGATGTTGTGGGCGAACACTTAGGCGTTTTTCTAATGAGTTTTCGACGTCTTGAGAAAAAATCACGTACCACATGTTGAGATATCCTTATGTTACTTCACTGAATTAGAGCGATTAAATTAGTTATCTGGCTAATTTACGCGAACTAATCGGTATTGGAAGAGTTAATGATAAGAAATTGTGAAATGGTGCGGGAGAGTGAGAAGGTCTTTAGCATTTTTAATCGAAACGACTAAAGACCTTAAAGTGCGATAGGGTCGTCGAAAGTACTATTTATTAATTGAGCGAGGTTTACCACTTTCGTCCACGGCAACGTAGTTGAATGTCGCGCCACATACCTTGTAACGATCGCCAATACCGTGATCAAGTACAGGCTTCACCCAGACTTCTAGGTCGATATTCATCGAGCTACGGCCAATCTTGGTGCAGTCGCCATAAACACAGACCACATCGCCAACCGACACTGGCTGTTTGAATTCGATGCTTGATACTGACACGGTGACTATCTTGCCGTTAGAGATCTCTTTCGCCAGTATCCCGCCAGCAAGGTCGAGCTGAGACATTATCCAACCACCGAAAATCTGGCCTGCTGCATTGGTATCAGAAGGCATCGCCAAAGTGCGAAGAAGTAAAGAACCAATCGGGTTCAAAGTTGATTGAATAGTCATTGTTGTACTCTTAATGGTATTGATTGTTTTAAATTTAAATAGATGTGTTTGCGGGGTTCGCAGTGGTCGTATTTTTAACGTATTCACCGAACACAAACAATCAGTGGCCAATGATCACGAGTATCATTGGCCACTGTTAAATCGCATATTGATAATAATTGTATCAAAAAGGGGGTGAGGACTCATCCCTAAGGGTTATTTCTCCTCGGTATTTTTACCTGAGAGCTCTTGTTGCGTATCGTTTTGTGTTTCTTGGTCTCTTTGCTGATGCTTATCTTTTGGCAAATGTTGGTCTTTTGGTAAATGTTTATAGATATAAACGCCCGTTAGTAAGGTAAATGCAAAAGTAGCGATCAGTAAGCCAAACACTTTGAAGTTGACCCACACATCCAATGGCAGGTTGAAAGCAACGTAAACATTGAGGATCGCACACAATGTGAAGAACAGAGTCCAAGCCCAGTTGATCTTGCCCCACACTGCTTCAGGAAGAGAGATCTCTTTACCCAACATGCCTTTAATCGCTGATTTGCCCATTAGGTGACTGACTGTAAGGCCGATAGCAAATAGCGCATAAACGATGGTCACTTTCCATTTTATGAAGTTGTCATCATGCAAAAAGATGGTCATGCCACCAAATACGGCAACCATTAGAAAGGTGATGATCTGCATTTTTTCTACTTTCTTGTAGATGATGTACGTCAAAATGATTTGTACTGCGGAAGCAACAATCAATGCACCTGTAGCCGTGTAGATGTCGTACATCTTGTAAAGCGCAAAGAAAATAATGAGAGGAATGAAATCAAGAATTTGCTTCATGTGGCACTGACTATCCAGTTAGTTGAGTTGCAGACAGTCTAACCAAAACTGTCTCGATGCTAAATAGCTCGAGACAATTGGGTGCTAATTAATTCAATCTAACCGATTATCGTGTTTAGCGAACTCTAACAGGTTAACGCATTGACGAGGTTTGATAGCGAGGTATTAGCTTCTTGATGTCTTCAAGGTAACCTTCACTTTTCAAACTGTCTAATGTGTTTTCGAGTTCTTGTTCGCTCATGGTAAAACACGTCGATTTACCGGTCGTTAAGTCGAGATACTCGTGATATTCACGCTCTGTGAAGTGGCCAATTCTGTCCATTAATAGAGTTTTAATTCCATGGTGAATTAAGCCGTAATATGTATGTCGTTGTAAGGTCATAGCCTATCCTCCGTGACAAGCTGCAATGTTATTGGTGCAACCTGCTGTATATTAGTTGGGTTATCTATGACAAAGCAATTCGAATGCCATTTAATCCATTGGGGTAGAATTTCTGACGTAAAAAGTTGAATTAATTTTCTTTTCAACTAGTTAAAGAAACGTTCGTTCTATTCTATAGATACCAATACGCAGCGAGCGTAAAATAGTTTCATTTTGAGAATGGTAAAATTCTCATTATGACGATCTATTAAAGCTACAGTGGGGGCTTACCCAAGATGATTGCCGCTAATCGACGAGCCAATCAACCAGCGTAGATAAGGATGTATTTTGTCGATTCTTGGGTTGCAGTAAGAAGTAACCATTTCCAGAGAAGACACTGCCTTCACTCACTTTCACCAATCTACCCAAATCAATATCTTGCTTGGCCAGCGTGATGTCGCCTATGGCAATACCAAACCCTTGAATGGCTGCGTTCATCGCTTGATCAAGTGTCGCGAATTGTTGGTTGTTCTTACTTGAAAGGTCATGACTTCCTATGTGCTCTAACCAAAGTCGCCAATCACTCTGCTCATTGTTGGCGTGTAACCAAGTGTATTGAGCGAGCTTGTGTGGCTTGATGATAGTAGAAGCGCTACTTACAAGATGGCTTTGCGTAATGCTTTGAGCTTGGCAGACCGGAGCCAGTTGCTCGTTGAACAATAACTGGCTCACTATCGATTGTTGGCTTGGCTTCTTACCATAGGTGATTACGGCGTCAAACGGGTCAAAGCTTGGTTCAAAAACGTGCTTGATGGTCGACGTGAGTTCGACATCAATTTCAGGATAGGCTTGCTGAAAAGACATCAACTTGGGTAGCAGCCAAGAGGTAATACAACTTGGTGCGTTGAGCTTGATCTTCGATGGAGAGCTGGCAACTTGATTTAACGCCGATTGCAGTTGTTGGATGGTATCTTGAATCAGCGGAACCAGTTCTTCTCCCTTAGGTGTTAATGACAACCCGCGAGCATGTCGGTAGAAAAGATCGCACCCGAGACTTTCTTCAAACGACAATACCTGACGACTCACTGCACCTTGCGTAACATTCAGCTCATGTGCCGCTCGCGTAAAATTGAGGTGCCTTGCCGTCGACAAGAACGCGAGCAAGGTTTTAGTTGAAGGAAGTGTGCGATTCATATCTTTACCTATGATTTTTTATCATGGCTATTATGTGATTATTTCGATTCATTTATCAATAGTGTTCTGTTTGAATGTAAATACTTAATCATCATTTGTGATTTAATATGTGTATAGGTCGCATTTATTGAATATGAAGGCAATGATGAAGACATTGTGATTTTGTGAAAGGGATAGCTTCTTGACATCTTTTATTGATAGCTTAGTACCTCAGGCTGTAAAAAAATTAATACCTTATCAATCGGCAAGAAGAATTGGTGGTGATGGACGTGTCTGGCTAAACGCCAATGAATTGGAAAGCTCGTTGTTTCAAGGAGAAGCGAGTCACAATCGATACCCAGACTTCTTACCACAAGATATTGCTAAGGCTTACCAAGGTTACTGTGGCACTGATGCCGCGACGGTTGCTGTCCGTGGTGCAGATGAAGCGATTGATTTGCTGATTAGAACATTCTGTAAGCCGGCGAGCGACAACATACTTATCTGTTCTCCAACGTATGCTATGTATGAGTTTTGCGCCGATGCATTGGCGATAAATACCTTGGACTCCCCATTGCAGGAAGACTTCAGCCTTAACGTCGCTGATATAGTGAATAAAGCGGAATTGGCTAATATCGTGTTTCTTTGCTCACCAAACAACCCTACGGGCAATGTGATCCCTAAATTGGATTTGATTCAGGTTCTTGAGGGAACTCAGGGTAAATCTCTGGTTGTGGTGGATGAGGCGTATATTGAGTTTGAACCGCAAACATCAGCGGTGAGTCTTATTGAGCGTTATCCGCATTTGGTTGTGATTCGCACCTTGTCTAAGGCGTTTGGACTCGCAGCCGTACGTTGTGGCTTTATCTTAGCGAGTCAAAATGTGATGCAGTATGTAGCTAAATTAATTCCACCGTATCCGATGCCAGATTGCTCATCTCAAATTGTACTAGACGCATTGTCTGATGAACGAATTGCGTTGATGGAAAGCGCGACGTTAAAGTTGGTCGAATTGCGTAATCGGTTTGCTTGTGAGCTAACGCGGTTTGAATTTATAGAACAGGTTTATCCGTCATCGACCAATTTCGTTTTGCTACGTCAAAAACCGGGGCACCATGTGTTTAGCGTATTGGCGAAGGATGGCATTGTGACAAGGAACCAAAACCACGAACCTGCTTTGCGTAACTGTGTACGAATCAGTATTGGTAGCCAAGAGAGCATGCTAGAAGTGATAACGTCACTAACACGCTACCAAACCGAGCTGCAACAGAATCAACAAGATCAGCAGAAGCGACAGGAGCAACAAGAACAATATATAGAAACTCAAACTCAACTCGATAAAGATCATATCTAGGATGGCAATGATGAAAAAGATAATACTAGGACTCGCTTGTGCGGCCGCTTTACTTGGTACAACGGTACAGGCGAAAGAAATCCGTTTGGCGTCAGACTTTACGTATCCGCCATTCAACTATAAAAACAGTGACGGTGTGCCTGTCGGGTTTGATATTGAGATAGCTGATGCACTGTGTGAGCAAGCCAAACTCGATTGTACTTGGGTTTCACAAAGCTGGGACTCGCTAATTCCAAGCTTATTGGCAAGAAAGTCAGATGTGATTATAGCTTCGATGCGCATTACTGAAGAGCGTAAGCGTAAAATCTTATTTACTGATAAGTACTACCAAACACCAGCCGTGTTTGTTGCTGCTAAAAGCGCGGAGTTCAGCGTTGATGAGGCTGGCTTAACGGGCAAAACCATCGGTGTTCAGCAAGGTACGATTCACGATCGCTACGTAACGGATAAGTTTGGCAGTGTTGCCAACATTAAGCGTTACACAGGGCAAGATGAAGTGTATCTGGATCTGCAAAACGGCCGTTTAGATCTAACCTTCGGCAACTCAGACCAACTGTCATTGGCTTTCTTAGACAAGAAAGAAGGTGAGGGTTTTGAGTTCAAAGGCAAAGCAGTTACCGACAAAGCCTACATTGGCGAAGGTACGGCTTTAGCACTAAGAAAGCAGGATTCAAAACTGGCGAAACAATTCAATGCCGCGATTGAAGAGATTAGAGCAAATGGCACCTATGATAAGATCGCAGCGAAGTACTTCACATTTGATATCTATGGCGCTGATTTGTAATTCGCCTAGCATCTGAAAGTAGAACACCAAAAACATCCGAAGGCTGTGAGGCTCTCGGATTTTTATTGGCTCCAAAAGACCATTGTTTAAGTGTTTAAGTGTGTAGTTGGGAAGGGGAGAAGAGACGTACAAAAAAAGCCACTCGACTGAGTGGCTTAGTGCAAGGAAAGTAGGCAGTGCCTTGCGAACAATCGTAACTAATGATCTGATTAGTATATTTTATTCCAATCAGCAATCGTCACATCGCTATTGTCGTAATTGATAGCTTCTGCTGTAACCTTAGATATCTCATTTAATAATTGAATATCTTCTGCGTCCGTCACGGTTACTGGAGCAACAATGACCGAGTTATTTGATTTTACCTGTAGTGAGTAAGAGTTATTCGTTAGAACACCGTTGGTTTCCACTACCGATAGCCCGTTTAAGCTTAGGGGATGAGCTAGGGAATACTCAGCAATTAAATTCGCGGTTTGTAACTCTTCAGCACTGAACTTCACACCTTTAAAACCATCGTAATAGTAACGGCCATGAATCAGGGAATCTTCGAATTTGAATGCATCAACGAATAGAGATGTAGCCTTGTTAGGGGCCTTTGTCTCATAGTTTACTTGAACAAAGTATTCGGTTTCGGTTGAATCTTCACTTACGAAACCAGGAATTAATTTGCCTCCAGATTCGACAGCACTTGAAGCGACTGACACTGTACCGTAGCCAGACTCGGCGCGGCTCTCAACTTTAAACTTCTCGTTGTCACTATTACAGTCCTGACATGCCACGTTGATAAACTTTGAATACGCTTGCGTAGGATCTGAGGAGTTTTTATTAACTTGAGTACGTCTAAACAGACCTGTTCCAGGAGTGTCATCGCTTGATGTTTGATAGAAAGTAAAAGACTCAAATTGCTCTTCGGGCTCGTCACTGAAGTTATAACTGTTTTCAAGAATGAAGACGAGTTCACCGCCAGTGTTACCTACGTTTGAGCTGTAAGCAATGATCTCTTGGGGAATTGAGGATTCAAATTCTGATTTTGCGGTGCTCTGATTTAACTTGGGTGCCCAATCATTTGGATCTTGGCATTCGCCTTTGGATGCGAAATAGATAATAGAGACGGGGAGCGTAGTGATACCATTTTTTGTGCCGTATTGATCGACAACATAATCAATACCCGGCCAATTCTTCGCTTCTACGTTTTCTGCAATACAGAAATCCATCACCTCTTTATCGACACCTTGTGTCTTAGGGTTTTTCTTCAAGTAGTCAACGACAAAGCCGACTTCTTGAGATGCGTCGATCAACTCCTGTCTAGTTTCCAACGGAAGTTCCGTGTTCTGCGAACCCGTAGTCAAAGATGTTAGCAATCCAGTTGGGGAGGTTTTTAATTGCTTAACATTTGTTGCGTCCATATAAAGCGCAGCAGAGTCAAAAAATGACGCTTTAAGCTTAGTTGTAATCATTTCATCAATGCTACTACGCATGTTCTCACCGACTTCATGAGCACCATTGTAGTGGGCGTTAACGATAGACGAAGAGAATAGGCTTATACAAATGGTTGAAGCTAAAACGGTTTTTTTCATAATACTAATCCTTCAATATCTATTGTTTAACTTGACTGAATTTGGTCGGTGTAGAGATAGATAGGCTCGTCTTTCCGACAGGCAAGTTCATAATCGTATTAACGCCTTCTGAGCTCAGTTTTTTTGATTGCAAATCTACCTTGTTCAGTTTTTGGTTTAGAGTAGATTTAGTCGCGGTAACTTGCTGGGTTTTAGGCTTTGAAGTGGTGGTTGATTTTTTTGAACTATCTCCCCCGCAGCCGATCAAAGC
>NZ_JBFRLX010000016.1:0-2485 GCF_041470165.1 Vibrio sp. 10N.286.46.A8 | reverse complement strand
TGATTATTCTTATTTCTGCGGTATCGACCTAGCTAAAAACCACTTTAGCCTTCATGCCGTAGACCAAAATGGTAAAGTCTTACTTCATAAGTCAGTAACCCGCTCTAAGCTACTGACTACAATAGCAAATATGCCACTCATGCGTATAGGCATTGAAGCGTGTGGTGGCGCACATTATTGGGTAAGAACACTCAATAAACTCGGTCACGACACCCGCATGATGGCTGTTAAATACGTGGTTCCTTATCGAACTAAAGGGAAGAACGACCTTAATGATGCAGTAGCTATCTGCGAAGCTGTTCAGCGTCCATCCACTCGCTTTGTGCCTGTAAAATCCCCCGAGCAACAAGCCATCTTATCGGTACACAGAATGAGAGAGCATTGGGTTCGCGAGCGCACTGCGCTTATGAATCGCATGCGCGCCCTACTCTCTGAGTTCGGGTTGATCATTCCTGTTGGCCGCTCTTCATTAATGAAACACGTTCCCTTAATGCTCGAAGACGCAGAAAATGCACTGCCACACCTCGCAAGAACGGTGATTGCCGATGCTTATCACCACCTTGGAGAATTGAATCAACGTATTGCCGATACTGAACAAGTCTTCGACTCTTTTGCTAAGGTCAGCACTAATGTTCAACGAGTGATGAAAGTTCGGGGCATTGGGCCGCAAACCGCTACTGCGATACTTGCTTCGATAGGTAACGGCTCTCAATTTGATAAAAGCCGTGATTTCTCTGCTTGGCTAGGACTCGTACCCAAGCAATATTCCACAGGAGGAAAACCTCGGTTAGGCCGGATAACCAAACACGGTGATAAATACTTACGAACACTATTAGTTCACGGCGCAAGGACCGTGATTGCCAACCTTGGCGACAAGCAAGATAAGTTAAGTCAGTGGTGTCGAGGCGTTCTAGAGCGGAGAGGAATGAACCGAGCGATAGTGGCACTTGCCGCGAAAAACGCACGAATTATATGGTCGCTTTTACACAATCAAACAGAATATGAAAACTATACTGCTTAAGTAAAAACCTAAGCAGCATAAAGAGTTAAACCCACCGGGTCATTGCAGACGCTAATGATGGAGATAGGTTAAGACCACTTGCGGAGAGCCCGTTAATGCGGCGGACACACTAGATGTCATCTAACGAATAAGGCACCGCAGTCGCGCAAAGTCATCAGGGCCACGACGTATGCGAATCGTCGATAAGTAGGCCGAATGTAGAGCGGCAGTCCAAAACCCATCAACATAAGTTTAGCGGATGTTTGACAACCGGGGGAATCCATGTAGCCGCGTTAAGTAGTGAGCAACGCCACCTCCCTACCTAAAACCTTTCCACCTTAAACACTAAAACTCGACTTGAACTGAAAATGCCGAGCGTTGGGAATCTGTCTTAAACGCTTTGTATGGATAATAAGCACTCCAATCGGGTAATGTGAGACCCAGGCTTTAGCTGCAACTAAAGCTTTCTATGTAGTAGTTCGTTTAAACGCTGGCTCCTCTATCGAGAGACCGATAACAAACATGAACGCTACATAGGACTTCAAGCATAAACCTCGAATAGTCGACTGGGTCTCGAACCCGCATTACGCAAGCATGAGTTAGCTTATTATGAATACCAAAATCAATCAAAGCATCAACGTTGGAGTTGATACCGGCAAAACACAATTAAACATCCACATCAGGCCACTAGACCTATTTTTCTCAGTAGAGAACAATGATAAAGGCATCAAAAAAGCACTCAAAACGATTAAGAGTCACAGTCCTGAACGAATCGTTCTTGAAGCAACAGGCCGATTAGAAATGCCTTTTGTTCTTGCATGTGCAGAGGCTCAATTACCTATTGTCAGAGCAAACCCTGTCCACATAAAACGATTCGCTGGTGCTATTGGCCGCAGAGCCAAAAATGATCGTTTAGATGCAGAATTGGTCGCTCACTATGGAGAAGCAATCAAACCAGCTTTTACTGTCATAAAGCCAAAAAAACATACGCCTAATGAGTGACTTAGTCATTCGCCGAAACCAGTTGTTATCCATGCAAACCATGGAAAAGAACCGAATCCAGATACTTCCCGCTTCTCTCCATCCGACTATCAAACCGATGCTAACCACGATAAAAAATCAAATCACCAAGTTAGAAGAAAAGCTCGTTAAACTCATTGAAGATAGCCCTGAATACCAGGCTAAAAACACAATATTGCAGAGCGTCCCTGGAATAGGAAACATTGCCGCTGCATCAATAATTAGCAATGTACCAGAACTTGGCTACATCACAAATAAACAAGCGGCATCACTGATTGGTGTAGCTCCAATAACACGCGAAAGTGGGCGCTACAAAGGTAAACGTGTGATCCAAGGCGGTCGAGCGCAAGTACGCACAGTGTTATATATGGCAATGATGTCAGCCATGCAATGTAACCCCGTATTCAAAGCAACTTATGCTCGACTTGTAGCTGCCGGAAAGCCTAAGAAAGTCGCAATAATCGC
>NZ_JBFRLX010000015.1:0-57479 GCF_041470165.1 Vibrio sp. 10N.286.46.A8 | reverse complement strand
TTAAATTGTTAAAGAGCGCTAGCGTTTTGTGACTCACACCTCAGTCGCTAGGGGTGCGTACTATACCTGCACCACTTAGAGAGTCAAGGGTTATTTTCAAACTCTTATTCTCTACCGATTTCGCAGCGTGACTTTCGTCTCATTCCTTGTCGGTGAGGCGGCATTATAGAGAGTTCGATATAGAGCACAAGAGCTTTTTTAAATAAAAGTTTTGTTCGCCTAAAAAGCCACCACATCCGCATTTTTCGAATAAAAACTAAACATTTGAGACGTATCACAGCAATACATTGGCAAAATGGAAGCCATGAACGTAAGATTCATGTGTCTATTTTGTTAATGATAGATGCGTATATTTCGTTTATTAATATGTAGTATTCCGATATGAACTCAAAAAAATCGATGTTGTTAATTGTCGCGCTAGCTGTATTGGGCGGCATTGTTTTCTCTCAGGTAGATATATCGCCTGCAATTACCTTTATCCTTGGTGTCTTGGCTTCCGCTTTTGTTGTTAATTTTTCAAGCACCAACTCAAAATCAGAGTCAGAACCTAAGGCTTCAACAAAAACACTTTATGTGGGTAACCTTCCATACAAAGCGAATGAATCACATGTACGTGAATTGTTCTCTGAATATGGTGAAGTATTTGCTGTACGTTTAATGAAAGACAAACGTACTGGTAAAAGAAGAGGTTTTGGATTTGTTGTTATGGCAAGTAATGATGTGAATCATGCTATTTCAGAACTTAACGATAAAGATTACATGCAACGTACTTTAAAAGTACGCGTTGCAAACGATCCTAAACATCCAGAAACGGACGAAGCTGAGCTGAGCTAAACCCTAACTGCTTCAGCATACTATTTAGTGCACTTTCTTTTTTAGGAAGTGCACTACAAAAAGCCTCACGCACTCCCCCTTCTTCAGTACTGCTCTCTAAATCCAATAAATCTTGAACCCGCTTAGCAATAGCCTTACCTGAATCAATCAACATCACGTTTTTACCTAGCACTTGCTGAATCTCTGATTTGATCAGTGGGAAATGAGTACACCCTAAAACAGCCACATCAATTGTGTTGATCATTGGTTGAAGGATTTGCTGCAGCTCTTCAAGGTTAATCGCCTCTCCTCGGAGTTTATCTTCGGCCATATCCACCAGCTGAGTAGAACCTAAAAGCTCAACTCTTTTATTACTAGAGAAGTTTTTGATGAGCTCGTGTGTGTATTCACGAGTAATCGTTGCGGGTGTTGCAATAAGACCAACGGCTTTATTGGCAAGTAGCGATGCTGGCTTGATTGCCGGAACAACCCCGACAATAGGGATTGGGTTATTAGCCCTTAGTGTAGGTAACACAATTGTACTTGCTGTATTGCAGGCTATCACCACAATATCAATAGCGTGGCTAGCCACAAAACTGGCGACGATGCTTTGAACTCTGTGGATAAGGACTTGCTGGTCGAGCTCACCGTATGGGTAAGCCTCGTTATCGAATACATAAGTATAGTTATGATTCGGTAGTAAGTGGCTTATCTCTTTATATACGGACAGACCGCCAACTCCAGAATCAAAGATCAATATGTTTTTTTGTATGCTTTCCGACACAACCATTACCTGTAATAAGTTCCGTTGCAATGATACCCCTTCACTTAGTTTTCGCCAATCATCACTCTACATAATGCAGGCTCGGTAGCGTTGATGCACAAAGCGCTCACCCTGCTCTACATTTTCCAGCTCTATCTTAAGCCTTCCTTTAAAGCATGGCGCTGACGTGACTAAAGTATGGAACTCACCATCTTCCCCGCATGGGTCGACGTGACTCGGTAAACTGTCGATTAGCTCAAACGTGTATTCTTTCCCGCAATAGCTCATGTCTAATGCATCGGTATCGACCGTGACGAGAAAGGTTTCGATTCCTCTGTCTATTATTTCACTCGCAAGTACCTGACTGCTCTCTCCCATTAGGGGAAACACACACTCCCAACCAGCTGGCTCTATATAACTTCTTCGGTAATCGGCAATGCCATTACAGAACATATCTCCAAACGCGACCGCATCGATTGATAAGCTAAAATCTTTAAGTACCGAGACAATCGTACTTTGGTAAACCTCATTACTTGGGAAGACTTCCGGTAGCTCAATCATGATTAATGGTAAACCGACCAATCGAGCTTGCATTGCAACTACCTCAATAGGAGTTACCTGGAAAGGAACTTCATCTCCAACATACGTAGTATACAGAGCAACAACTTCATACTCGGTGCTTTCAAGTAGGCGCTCTAACGTTAACGTAGAGTCTTTACCTGACGACCAACTTATGACGACTTTCTTTTTCATTGATACATCCAATAAGAAAAAACCGCCCGAAGGCGGTTTGCATACCAGTTAGAACTGATATGAAGCATTTAGGTAGTATGCTTGATCTTGCGTTTCATACTTATCCACCGTTTGGTATTGAGTATTAAACAAGTTTTCAACTTTAGCTCGTAGTTTCCATTGTTCGGTCAACTGGTAAGCTAGTGTAAAGTTCACGAGGCTATACGGTTCAAGTTCCACCGTATTTTTTGCATCGTCATAGCGTTTACCTTGATACTGATAGCTCAAATCACCACGCCAGTGATTGTGTTCATAGCTGACCAACCATTTCGCTGCAAAGTTTGCTCTACGAGACAGCTCTTTATCTTGAATGTCTTCTGGTTGACCATAACCAGCGACATTGATTTTGTTGTTATGGTCTAGGAAGTCTAGCGACACTGAGTGTGAAATCACGCCGGTCTCAAACTGCGAGCTTACTTCAATACCACGTATTGTCGCATCAGAATTCTTTAAAGCTTCACCTTTTGACTGATAACTTACCAAATTAGTAATTTTGTTTGAATAACCTACAACGCGTATATCTGATACGTCAGAGAAGAACTCAAATCCAGCCTCAAAACTCAAAGACTCTTCTGGTTTCAAGTCACTCTTACCATAGCCAGGCCAGAATAAGTCATTGTATGTCGGAGCTCGAAAGGCAGTACCACCAGACGCAATCAAACGCCAATTCTGATTAACAAGATAACCAGTTCCTAGCTGCCATGTCGACTTTCCGCCATAGACTTCGTTGTCATCATGACGAACACTTGCTTCAATTTGCAGACCTGAATTGTCATAGAAAGCCGAAGCGAATACTGCATTATTCTTACGACTAGTACCGTCATATTTCTGGTAACTATTGCTGCTCCAAATTTTGGAATCAGCCACGGTGTCTTTAGTTAGGTCGACGCCTGCATTAAGTACAAAGATCTCAGATAACTTATAAGAGTTCAGCCAGTTAAGAGCATGGCGGTCAGTGATTAAGTGGCTACCCGGAACTTGACCGCCTTTATTGTTACTATCGTCGCGGTTAGTTGATACAGACAAAGATGAACGATACTTCTCACCATTATATGCAACAAGCGCTGCGTAGTTGAAAAGAATAGATTCTTGCTCATCAGCTGATAGCTTACCTGTTGAAAAGTCCTTATAACTTTCATATTCAGTCACACCTTTATGATAGAAGCCCATCACTTTGGCAGACCACTCAGGTGAAAAGTTTGTCCCAACCTCAAGCGTTAAGTCTTGACGGCTATAGCCATCTTCATCAGGTTGAGCCGGGCCAGTGCCTACGACATCAAAACCATCTGACGCTTCAGTGTTTACAGACATATTGATCCAAGATTTCTGACCAACTTTAGAGCTCACACCAGCTGCACCTTGGCGATAGTTATCAGTACCAGCACCAACTTGAACAGTACCAGAGTCAACATCAGCCCCTGATGAAGTAATAATGTTAATTACACCACCTATTGCATCAGCACCATATACCGCAGCACGAGCACCTTTTACTAACTCGATACGTTCAACGCCGCTTAGAGGAATAGCTGAGAAGTTCGCACTACCAGTTGTCGCACTACCAATTCTCACCCCGTTATAGAGGACAATGCTTTGATTCGATGAGGTACCGCGAACAAAGACTGAACTGTTTTGTCCACGTCCGCCATTTTGCGTTACTTGCACACCAGGTAATAATGCTAAAGCTTCCGTTAGAGATTTGATTTGCAGGTTATCAATTTGCTCTTTAGTCACAATATCGACTGTTGCTGTAACTTGACCCACAGACTGCTCAAAACGGTTAGCTGTAACGACCATGGTTTCGTCAGCAGATGCTTCTTGTGCGTGTAAATTGGAGATAGGTGAAAGCAGCGATGCTACAGCAACCGCTAAAAGGGATTTGTTCATGTTGTGATCCTAAATCGCGTAAAGTCCTACCAAACCACATTTTATGGTTTGGCCGCTGGCAGGTATTCGGACTCAAGAGCACAACCTTATGGTTACCTAATATTCGACTTCCCACAAAACGCTATTTGCAGTGTCTATGAATACTCGTTCTCTTTTACCGCTGCGCGTCAGTTCTGGATTTTCACCAGATTCCCTCTTCAGCCATCTATACATCCACATGGCACCAGCTTGCCGGAAATAGTATTGACCTATGAATCATTTGTCTAGTCTAAGATAGTTATAAGCTATAGTTTTCGTCGTCTATTTAGACTGAATGGCTCTCAACACTGGACAAGCGCCTGTGATTGAATAAAATCTGCGCTCTTGATTTAAAAGCACGATAGCAAAAGGCATAACAATGGCGAATTTAGAAGTAAACCCGCAACGCTACCAAGAACAACTGGCAGAAAAGACTGAGCGTCTTACTGAAATGTTCTCAGAATATAATGTGCCTGAGCTGGAAGTGTATGAATCTCCAGAACAACACTACCGTATGCGTGCAGAGTTCCGCGTGTGGCATGAAGGTGACGATATGTATTACGTCATGTTCAATCAAGAAACTAAAGAAAAATACCGTGTCGACCAGTTCCCAGCGGCTAGCCGCCTGATCAACGACCTAATGCCTCTATTAACGGATGCAATGAAGGACAACCACTCTCTACGCCACAAACTATTCCAAGTAGACTTCCTTTCTACATTAAGCGGCGAGATTTTGGTGTCACTGCTTTACCACCGCCAATTAGGTGAGCAGTGGATTCAAGATGCTAAAGCACTTAAGCAGCAATTAAACGATGAAGGTTTTAACCTAAACCTGATCGGCCGTGCGCGTAAGATGAAAATCGTACTGGACCGCGACTACGTTATTGAAAAGCTAGATGTGAATGGTGATAGCTACATCTACCAACAAGTTGAGAACAGCTTTACTCAACCAAACGGCAAAGTAGCAGAGAAAATGTTGGAATGGGCTGTCGACTGTACTCAAGACAGCAAAGGCGACTTACTTGAACTTTACTGTGGTAACGGTAACTTCTCACTAGCACTGGCGCAGAACTTCGAACGTGTACTGGCAACAGAACTAGCGAAGCCGTCAGTAGAATCTGCGCAATACAACATCGCAGCCAACAAGATTGAAAATGTTCAGATCATCCGCATGTCTGCGGAAGATTTTACCGTAGCAATGGAAGGCAAGCGTGAATTCCGTCGTCTACAGCAAGCGAACATCGATCTTAAGAGCTACAACTGCAACACTATCTTTGTTGATCCACCGCGTTCAGGTATGGATGTCGATACTTGTAAGATGGTTCAAGGCTACGAGCGTATCATGTACATCTCTTGTAACCCTGAGACATTGAAAGAGAACCTAGACATTCTAAGCGAAACACACGACATCACCCGTTTTGCTCTATTTGACCAGTTCCCTTACACACACCATATGGAAGCCGGTGTGTTTCTAGAGCGTAAAGCGTAAACCTCGCTCTCTAAGTCGAAGCTAAGCAGCAGATACAAAAAAACGAGCCAATTGGCTCGTTTTTTTATTTATAGATTGGTTTAAGCAGTTTTACCGATAAAGCCTAGCTTCTTACCTACCCAAGCGAGCAGTAGCATCGCGACGATAATCGCAAAGAAGTTTGACCCGGCATCAGGGTGTTGTGCTTTCACAAAAGCCGAGTGGCCAAATGCACCTACAAAGAAACAAGCTAAACCCACTAACGGAATATCTTCAGATACTGGATTTGTTAGGTATTCTTGGTATAGCGCTTGTACAGCCAACACTAAAGCAATCAGCGGGAAAATAGAGAAGCCCACTTCGCTCATTGTTACCCAAGATAACAGTGCATCACCACACACACCTGCTACAACAGCAAGTACGAGTGTCTTTCTTTCAGAACCACGGTTTACAGTATTATTTTCATTCGACATTATTCAATCCCGCCTTTTAATCGGTTACGTTCACGTTCTTTACGATACCAAAAAGCTCCTTTGGCCATCATTCGCAATTGCATGATCAAACGCTCAGCCAATTCATCTCGCTGACGTCGATCTAAATCTAATGCTTCTGCCCCTGAGTTAAAAACCAAGATGACGGAGGCTTCCGCTTGAGTAAAAGCTTCGTCTCTTGTCATTCCTGTTGTGATTAAATATTCGGTTAACTCAGCAGAGAAATGCTGTATCTCACGAGCTACCGCTGCACGAAACTCAAATGAAGTTCCAGAGCGCTCCCGCAATAACAGTCTGAATACGTTTGGGCTGCTTTCAATGAATTCCATAAAGGTTTCAACCGATGTGCGAATCACGCTGCCTTCTTTTACTATGCGTTGCCTAGCTTGACGCATCAACTGACGCAACAATAAGCCACCTTCATCGACCATGGTTAAGCCAAGCTCATCCATGTCTTTGAAATGGCGATAAAAGGAAGTCGGAGCTATTCCAGCCTCACGAGCGACTTCTCTCAAGCTTAGATTAGAAAAACTACGATCGGCACTGAGTTGGCTAAATGCCGCATCGATTAAGCTACGACGAGTCTTTTCTTTTTGCTGTGCGCGAATGCCCATTGGTTTCATACTTTATCAACATCTTCTTTTACAGCCTAAACAGGCATGTCTAATACTCTATTCAATATAACGCGAATCACTTACTTATATAAGGCACTCTGGTTATATAAGACACTAAACACACCTCTTTGTTCACGTATCGAAGTAAATACGTTCAAAGAAAACATTTCAATATCCGCACCGTCATTTGGAGACATACGACATACCAAATATTATTTTTTCAGTAGCATGACGTGATCTCACCGACTCTCTGATGCCCTTTTCATGTACCCAAGAACAGAATCAGTTAAAATCTCGCTAAAGCAATGTTAATCAAATATAACAAGGAAGATATCTATGTCGCACTCCAACCACTTTGATGTAATCGTAATTGGTAGTGGCCCCGGAGGAGAAGGGGCAGCGATGGGATTAACCAAAGCCGGGTTGAACGTTGCTATCATTGAAAAAGAGAGCAGCGTTGGGGGTGGTTGTACCCACTGGGGGACCATTCCTTCCAAAGCACTGCGTCATGCCGTAAGTCGTATTATTGAATTCAACAGTAACCCTCTGTTTTGTCAGAACAATAAAAGTATCCACTCAACATTTTCCAATATTCTGGGGCATGCTAAATCGGTCATCGACAAACAGACTCGCTTGCGCCAAGGTTTCTACGATCGCAACCAATGCACGTTAGTCTTCGGTACTGCACGTTTTATCGATACCCACACGATCTCCGTAATGCAAAGCGACGGTACTGAAGAAGACTACAGCGCAGACAAATTTGTTATCGCGACAGGTTCTCGCCCTTATCAGCCAGACAACGTCGACTTCATGCATGAACGTGTCTACGACAGCGATTCAATTCTTTCTCTTAAACACGATCCTCAGCACATCATCATCTATGGTGCTGGTGTTATCGGCTGTGAATACGCCTCTATATTTCGCGGTTTAGGCGTTAAAACCGATCTCATTAATACTCGCGACCGCCTGTTGTCCTTCTTAGATAACGAAACCTCAGATGCACTTTCTTACCACTTCTGGAACAGTGGCGTTGTTATTCGTAACGATGAGACCTTTGAGAAAATTGAAGGAACAGATGATGGTGTAATCATTCATCTAGAGTCAGGTAAAAAAATGCGTGCCGATTGCCTACTGTATGCCAATGGTCGAACGGGTAATACTGATAAACTGAACCTTGGTGCGGTTGGCTTAGAAGCGGACTCTCGTGGACAAGTATCAGTCAACAGCAACTACCAAACCAGTGTTGAACATGTTTACGCTGTCGGTGATGTGATTGGGTATCCTAGCCTAGCAAGTGCTGCTTATGACCAAGGTCGATTTGTGGCCCAAGCCGTGGTGAAAGGTGAAGCAGAACGACACCTTATCGAAGACATCCCAACAGGTATCTACACCATTCCTGAGATCAGCTCTGTCGGTAAAACCGAGCAAGAGCTTACCGCAGCTAAAGTGCCGTATGAAGTGGGACGTTCTTCATTCAAGCACTTAGCTCGCGCTCAAATTGCAGGTAAAGATATTGGTAGCTTGAAGATACTTTTCCATCGTGAAACTAAAGAGATTTTAGGTATCCACGTGTTTGGTGAACGTGCCGCTGAAATCATTCACATTGGCCAGGCGATCATGGAACAAAAAGGCGAAGCCAACACCATCGAATACTTTGTGAATACCACCTTTAACTATCCGACGATGGCCGAGGCGTATCGCGTAGCAGCGCTTAACGGACTTAACCGTTTGTTCTAAACAAAGAACCAACAGGACTATTTGACCACCTGTAGGCCAAATACATAAACAGCAAGCCATTAGCTTGCTGTTTTTATTTTTCGTTCTCTGAACTAAGCTATGCAAACTAAGCGAGAAACTCTCCTTTCTTCCACTGAGAAACAAATAAAACACCAAGACCAATGCCACGCATCGCCATAAAGCTCAACATTGCTAGCCACAGCGCATGGTTTTCTAAACCTGAGGCCAAGTAGAAAATTACAAAGAAGCTGCAGGTCGCCACGAACATGCTATTGCGCATATCCTTGCCCTTGGTTGCCCCCACAAAAATGCCATCGAGTAGGAAGCACCACATAGAAACAAGCGGCATTGCAATCAACCATGGTAAATACACCTCAGCTTGGCTCTTAACGTCTGAGATTGTGGTGATCATATTAATCAAGCTAGACCCCGCTATCGCGAACACTGTGGTCAGCACCAAACAAATATTGAAGCTCCAGAAAAAGGTACCAATCAACGACTGATTTAATTCATCTTTATCTTTCGCGCCTATCGCTTTACCGACCATCGCTTCCATTGCGTAAGCAAAACCATCCATCCCATAAGAGATGATCATCAAGAAACTCATCAACACTGCATTGGCCGCAACAACATCATCGCCAAAGCTTGCACCTTGGAAGGTCATGAAAGTGAAAGTCGCTTGTAGGCATAGTGAACGAAGGAAGATATCGCGATTCAGTTTTACGAAACGACTCAAACCTTGGCTGGTTTTCTTAAGCAGCTCCCATGGCGATGGCAACTGCTTCTTCACCCAGATTCGGTAAACACAAATCAGGCCAAATGTTAAACCGGCATAATCAGCCATTACAGATGCCAATGCTGCGCCTTCCACTTGCCAGCCGAGGCCAATCACAAATACGATATCTAAAACGATGTTGGTGATATTAGTAATGATCACCATCCACATGGGTGCTTTGGCATTTTGGGTTCCGAGTAACCAACCTAACAGCACAAAGTTAGTCAACGCAGCAGGCGCACTCCATGCTCGGATAGAGAAATATTGCTGACCATAGTGTTTCACTTGGTCACTGGCACTACTCAGAGAGAAAACCGCATCCGCAACAAAGCTATGCAATAGCAAGAAGACACCAGCAAACCCAAGTGCCATGGTCACGCCTTGCACAAAGACTAAACCAAGTTGCTTTCCATCGTTCGCCCCATAAGATTGCGCGGCTAGTCCCGTCGTCGACATTCGTAGGAAACCAAGCAACCAAAAAGTCACGCTGATCATCGTGCCACCTAAGGCCACACCACCTAAATACCAAGAATGCTCTAAGTGACCGATAACCGCAGCATCGACTAAACCCAACAGTGGAACCGTAATATTGGAAAGAACCATCGGGATCGCGAGCAACAGCACTTTTTTGTGCATCGCCTGATTGGATAGCGTTTGAAAAATAGTTTGGGGATTAAATAACTTCACGATCACCTCTTAGATTAGAGGCGATAGTTTAACCTAGTGAGTGGCCTTTCACTATGTTGTGGGGAGGTGCTTGCCTTTTATCGATAAC
Source organism: Vibrio sp. 10N.286.46.A8 (assembly GCF_041470165.1). Lineage (NCBI taxonomy): Bacteria > Pseudomonadati > Pseudomonadota > Gammaproteobacteria > Vibrionales > Vibrionaceae > Vibrio > Vibrio sp. 10N.286.46.A8. The sequence goes on along the minus strand of NZ_JBFRLX010000015.1, from coordinate 47,349 downwards.
GAATACCTATAACGAGGCAAGTATTCAGATACCTGCCAACAGAACCGCTAGCACTACCACTTAACAAGCACTAACTGCGGGGTTAAACGCTTTTTGACCTGAGAGATTTTACAAAGAAGTCGCTGCCACAATTTCCAACGATTACACTGCTGGTCAAGTGGAGAAAACGCTTTTACCCACTGAGCCCATGGCAGCCAATTAAGGACGCTGTCTATCGGAGAAGATAAGCCATGTGCGTATTTTCCAGAACCGAGCTTTTGCCCCAGAGCACTAGAGCTTTTATCTCCAGCTAACACTAAACACGCATGAGCGTGGGTAAAATAACGGCTCAAAGACTGAATAAAGTTCGCCGTCTGTTGTTCATTACAATCAAGCAGAGCATGTTCACACACCACCATCACTGAGGCTTGTTCTGGAATATTAAGTTCATCCAACCAGGTCAGGTCATCCACCGAGCCACACTCTAGACGGTAGCGTTCATTCTTGTGGAACAGGCGTTGTCGCCAAAGTAGATTCTCGGTTACATCCAATTCAACCCAATGACAGCGGCCGTTATCTAAACGGTAGAAGCGGGTATCAAGCCCTGCTCCCACGTTAATTATCCAAGCATCTGGGTTATGAGATAAAAACTGTTGAACTTGAGAGTCACAAAGTTGAGTCAGTGTCGCGTAAAGGAGTTGTTGCTGGTCGAGTTCACCGGTAAGACATTCAGGTGCGAGTTGGCAACGCTTGCAGGCTTGTGCTGCAATAGGGTCATAAACAAGACCGTCATCGGCTAGACTTTCGCGACTGCGAAACCAAAGGTGTTGAACAAGATTGGTCGGTACTTGGAATTCTTGATGTGCTGACCCGAGATCAGAAGAAGCCTTTTGATCATAGGTGTGCGACTTACGAATAAGCGGCTTCATTTGAGGTTTGGTTGGGTTTGGCATCATCATCTTCCTTGTATCTCGACAAAGAAGATGATAATGAATATCAATTACAATAACAAGTTATTGAGAGTAAATATCAATAAGCTGTTTGCACTGACTACATCCAGTCCGTGTTACGAATAATACCAACCGCAAGCCCTTCAATAGACAAGTGTTGGGATTCTAAGTCCACGTGAATTGGAGAAAACTCTTCATTTTCAGCATGCAACAGAACGGTAGAACCTTTGCGCTCTAGCCGTTTTACCGTTACATCATCGTCGACACGAGCCACGACAACTTGTCCATCACGCACGTCTTGTGTTTTATGCACGGCCAGTAAATCGCCATCCATAATACCGATGTCTTTCATACTTTCGCCATTTACGCGAAGTAAGAAGTCAGCTTGTGGCTTAAACATACCTGGGTCAACTTGGTAATGCATTTCTACATGCTCTTGAGCCAAAATAGGCTCGCCAGCGGCAACCTGACCGATTAATGGTAAACCTTGCTCTTCGTTCGCTGCATCTTCAAGCAAAATACGAATACCGCGAGACGCACCCGGGATAATCTCAATCGCTTCTTTACGAGCAAGAGCTTTCAAATGTTCTTCTGCAGCATTTGCAGATCGGAAGCCAAGTTCACGTGCGATTTCTGCACGAGTCGGTGGCATACCGCAATCTTCGATCTTACTTTTGATAAGGTCAAAAACTTGTTGCTGGCGGGGCGTTAACGGCTTCATGATTCACCTGTCTTTTTATACAGTTGACTGTGAGTATATCCAGTAACTGAACAAAAGCAAAGCAATTGGTTGTTTTTAGTTCATTTTTAGCGAATTACAAAAATAAGATCTCTAACCACACGTAACCAGCTAATACTAAACAGATAAAAACGGCAGCTGAGCCAACATCTTTCGCCATCCCAGAAAGCTCATGATGTTCGCTACCGATTCGGTCAACGACCGCTTCAATCGCGGTATTGATCAACTCGACAACCATCACCAACACGACGGCTGAAATCATCAAGATTCGCTCAACTTGGTTTACATCTAAGTAGAACGCCAACGGAATAAGCACTGCGGCCATGAAGACTTCTTGTCGAAATGCAGCCTCGTTTTTAAACGAGCTCGTGATGCCTTGCCATGAAAAGCCCGCCGCTTTGACGATACGTTTGAATCCGGTGTTTGATTTTTTGGTCATTTTTAACTCTATACTCAATCAGTCGATGAATGATTTTCCACAAACTTAACGGCAATATGACTATTTCCATTAAAAGGTTAGACCAGTTTCTGGTATTCTTGCATCGATTAAATTTACGCCTAGGCTTATCCCTATTTCACTCATAGGATTTATCCTCTCATTATAGAAATAGAGATACGCTTGAGCACATTGAAATAACTATTGAGGCAGTGAACCTATATGTCTTCTGGACAATCTTTTTCACGTTCATTAATGAAGCTACCTTTATCCCTATTGGTAAAGAGCACATCAATCCCTTCAAACCCTGTAGAGGATTTGAACATTGATTTGAGCAAACCGATTGTATACGCCTTACCGTTTCGCTCAAGTGTAGACATTCTTACATTGCAAAAACATGCACTTGAACTAGGGTTGCCTGATCCGTTGAGCAAACTTGAAATCAATGGCAAATCGCTGCAACGCTACGTTTTTATCTCTTCTCGCAAAACTCTGCTGCAAGACGATGATTATGTACCAAGCTCATCAATTGAAGTCTTCTCTGAACTGCTTTCACTGCATGCTGAGGACTCTGAGCTCGACGTTCAAGTTATCCCTGCCACCGTATTGTGGGGTCGTAAACCTGGTAAAGAGAATAACCAGAAGCCTTACCTACAAGCAATGAACGGCTTAGAGAAATCGAAAGCTGTATTGCTAGCAGGTCGTGACTGTCTGGTTCGCTTTAGCCCAGTAGTATCTCTACGATACATGGCTAACTCACACGGCACCGACAGCACCATCGCGCATAAACTGGCGCGCGTGGCACGCATTCACTTCTCTCGTCAAAAGCTTGCAGCATCGGGCCCTAACCTACCAAGCCGCCAAGCTCTGTTCGACCGCCTGCTAAAGTCAGAAGCAATCAAAAAGGCGATAGAAGATGAAGCTGAATCAAAAAATATTTCCATAGAGAAAGCGAGCAAAGAAGCTCAAGACATCATGGATGAGATCGCAGCTAACTTCTCTTATTCGCTGATTAAACGCGGTGAGAAGATTCTTGGTTGGTTGTGGAATAAGTTGTACCAAGGCCTGCATATTAGCAACGCTTCAACGGTTCGTAAGCTAGCTCAAGACGGCCACGAAATTGTTTACGTGCCTTGTCACCGCAGCCATATGGATTACTTACTGCTTTCTTATGTGCTTTATCATGAAGGCATGGTGCCTCCGCACATCGCAGCAGGGATTAACCTCAACTTCTTCCCTGCCGGTCCTATTTTCCGTCACGGCGGTGCGTTCTTTATTCGTCGTAGCTTCAAAGGCAACAAGCTTTACTCAACGATTTTCCGTGAATACCTAGCCGAACTGTTCGCTAAAGGTTACTCGGTAGAGTACTTCAGTGAAGGTGGTCGTTCTCGTACGGGTCGTTTACTGCAAGCGAAAACGGGCATGCTAGCGATGACTATCCAAGCTATGCTGCGTGGTATGAACCGCCCTGTTACTTTGGTTCCTGTGTACATCGGTTATGAACACGTAATGGAAGTGGCGACCTACGCCAAAGAGCTTCGTGGTAAGCGTAAAGAAAAAGAGAATGCGAGCCTTGTGATTCGAACTCTGCGTAAGCTACGCAACTTTGGTAAAGGTTATGTGAACTTCGGTGAGCCGATCCAACTTAACCAATACCTGAACGAGCACGCGCCAGAGTGGACTAAAGACATCGATCCAATGGGCACCAGCAAACCACAATGGATGAATCCTGTGGTTAACGATCTGGCGACTAAGATGATGACGCACATTAACGATGCAGCAGCGACTAATGCACTGACACTCTGTGCGACCGCGCTATTGGCTTCAAGACAGCGTGCATTGTCTCGTGATTCTTTGGTTTCTCAAATCAACTGCTACCTGTCTCTGCTTAAGAATGTTCCTTACTCGGATACATTCACAGTGCCCAAAGACAGCGCTGAAGACTTAGTAAAACATGCAGAATCACTGAACAAGTTCTTGATTGAATCAGATACGATGGGCGACATCATTTCACTTGATCGTCATCAATCCATTCTGATGACTTACTATCGTAATAACATCATCCACTTATTTGCACTACCATCACTGATTGCTCAGATGACAATTCGCCAACGTGGTATCTCAATCGCGACCATTCAGAAGAATGTTGCTGCGATCTACCCGTTCTTGAAGAAAGAACTGTTCTTAAGCTATGACGAAGATCAGCTTGAAGACGTGGTTGCGAACATCATCAATGAGCTAGTCAGCCAAGGTATGATTGTCGTTTCTGATGGTGAAGTAACGATCAACCAATCGAACAGCCAAGCACTGATGTTGTTAGGTCGTACGATTTCAGAGACTTTACAGCGTTACTCAATTGCACTGAATCTGTTGGCAGAGAACCCTGATCTTGATAAGTCTGATCTTGAGCAGAAGAGCCAAGACATCGCGCAACGACTGGGTCGCTTGCATGGTATCAATGCCCCAGAGTTCTTCGACAAAGGTGTATTCGCATCGATGTTTGCGACACTGAAACAGCAGCAATACCTTGATAACGATGGTAACTGTGATTTAGAAAAGACTCAGCAATTCGCTAAGCTTCTTTACTCGATACTTTACCCAGAAGTCCGTCTGACTATTCAAGAGAGTATTCACCAGGCAGAGTAATCTCTTGGTATACCGTGAATATCTGTTCAAGGTTTAATTGAACACGATCGAAAAAGGCACCCAATGGGTGCCTTTTTATTTGAAACGGATTCAATGATCAAAACTTACCAGAAAGTAATGAATAAGCCTGCTGTCACTGCGATTCCAACATAGTTGTTGTTTAGGAAAGCTTGGAAACATAAGTCTCGGTCACGATGACGCATCAGATGCTGTTGATACACAAACAAGCTTCCCGAAACTAACAGTGCCCAGTAGAAAGTATCACCGAGTTGGTAGTGCATACCCAATGCAATCAACATCGCCAGTGTAACTAACTGCAGCGCGCCAACCATAAGCTTATCAAAACGACCAAACAGAATAGCCGTCGACTTGATGCCAATCTTCAAGTCATCATCTCGGTCAACCATCGCATATTGCGTGTCGTAGGCTATCGTCCACAACGCATTAATCACGAAGATAAACCACACAATGCTTGGCAGTTCATTGGTTTGCGCCGCCCAAGCCATTGGTATTGCCCAACTGAAAGCCAATCCGAGAAACAACTGTGGAAGGTGTGTAAAACGCTTCATGAAAGGATAAATGAACGCGAGACCAACCCCAATAAAAGAGAGCTTAATGGTCAACGGGTTCATGGTGAGTACCAACAAAAAAGAAACCACAGCTAACACTAGAAAGAGCACAATGGCTTCCTTGCTGGAAACCAAACCTGAAGGTAATGGACGTTGCTTGGTGCGTTTGACATGACCATCAACTTTACGGTCAGCAAAGTCATTAATCACACAGCCAGCCGATCGCATTAACACCACACCGAGTATGAAAACAACCAAGACATCAAAATCAGGCATGCCTTTCGCAGCAATAATCAACGACCACAAGGTCGGCCAAAGGAGTAACAGAGTACCAATCGGGCGATTCATTCGCGTCAATTGCCAGTACGCCTTCGCTTTGGTGGCAAGCATTTACACACTCTCCTTAGAGTAAATGGGGGATGTTGGTAAAAAAAGTTCGGCCACAAGCATAGGTTTATGATTCATCCATAATCGAGAACGACGCGCGAGTAATCGCTCATCACCAGCGATAACCCAACCAACTTGTAGCGCATCTCGCTCCACGTTCTCAGCACTGAAAACAGTTAATCCAAGCGGGACATCCCCTTGTTGAGAAAGGTCAGAGTGCTGATGATCTTCTAGGGTAATTCGAGGTATTAAGGTTCGACCTAACACCCACGGCTCATCATCACCCTTTAAAATCACTTTACGCAGTAAGCAATCATGTGATGATAAAAGGCGTTCTTCGTCCTGTTGCAGAATTGATCGTTCCACAACTTGATTATGAAGCAACTCAACAGACAGGTGCTTGCAGCACTTGCCCAACTTACGGGAAAGCGATCCTTGTTCCATAAGCCACTCTTTGGTGGTTTCATTAGGAAAATTAAATTTTTCTGTGCTTTGCCAATCTACATTCATTAATGAATTTAGATACAATGATATTGACTGATTCATACTAGTATTCAATAGGTGACTTTACACGTACAATAAAGCTTCAACTTTCGAATAAAATTAAAGCGTCCTTCGAATTGTAAACGTATTTAGATTTAGACCGCTCATTGTAACAAGACTAATGCGTTTCGAATATCGCGAATAAACTAAAGAAAAGTCTCAAATATGCACAAACGTTATGTAGCCCAACTATTTATTGCGATTAATCTACTATTTTCAGCATCAAGTTTCGCTGAAGAAGAATCGACACCCAAACTAGCCTACTTCACGCTAGAGCCCGATCTCACCACCAATTTTTACACTAAAGGTAAAAAACTGGGCTATATTCAGGTCCGTCTCGACATAATGGTCGCAAATAGTAATGACTTAGAAGCCATTGAGCATCATCAGCCATTGATTCGTGATGCGGTGATTGAATTACTCGGCAAACAAAATGAAGAGACAATTAAGTCTCTATCCGGTCGTGAAGATTTGAGAAAGTCCTTAGTTGAGCACCTCAATAAGATTTTACTTCCTGAAACAGGTAAAACTCTCATTGCTGACTTATTGTTTACCAAATATCTTTATCAGTAATGATGTAAAAACGAATCCCAATAAAAAAGCGGCTCATCTGGCCGCTTTTTTGTCTCTATCGTTTGGCTACTCACTAGAAAAAAATGAGTTAGCTTCTTGCCGAGCTCGGTGCTTTCATCGCATCGATAAAGCCAATAATGACACCAGCGGCTAGGCCAGCTAAATGCGCTGTATTGGCGATCGCCATAAATGGCTGCATGTACCCAAGCACTAACCACACCAACATAAAGCCGACAACCTGTCTTGGGATACCTAAACCAAGTTGTGGCGCCTTCGCACCGACAACCCATAAGTAACCAACCAAAGCATACACAACACCAGACAAACCACCGAAGTTCGCCCCTTCAACCCAATATTGACCAGCACCTGAAAGCGCAGAAGAGACAGCAAAGATCTGAAGTAGCTTGAGGCTGCCTAGTTTCTTCTCAATATCCCCACCTAGCTGCCACCACCACAAAATATTGAATGCGATGTGCATAACAGAGAAATGCAGAACAGCATGGCTCAACCAACGCCACAGCTGCCATTGCTGTCCATCAACTGCTGGGAAATGCAGGGCATTGAAAATAGCTTGGCCAAAACCAATCTGTTGCAGCGCAAAAATCACCACACACACCAACATTAGGCTCAGTGTCACAGGACCTGCTTTTGCTTTAATCATGCCCAAAAAGCTTGGCGTGTGGTAATGGAAATTACTCTTTCTAGTCTCAGCCATATCCCAAGACGCCGCTTGATAGCGTTTATGATTGGGTTCAGCAAGAAAACGATTCAGCTCAGCTTCGGTTTCAACCTGAAATTGACCATCAAGAAGCCACAAAGCAAAACGCCCTTCTCCCTCTGGAGACATCTGAATAGGGATCTGACGAGAGGCCATATAATCAATAAATGCTTGAGCAAGACGTGGGTTGTCTAACACCATCAATCTAATCATTGTTACTTCCTATTCATACTATGGAGATGCTTGAAGCGTGTAAGTGATAAAGCTATTAACCCGCAATCACCGGAAGTTCAGCACGATGCCAAGCTTCGAAACCGCCATCAACACTATATACCTCTTCAAAGCCTTGGTTCACTAAATATTGTGCCGCGCCTTGGCTACTAATACCGTGGTAACACATCACTAAGATAGGCTGTTCGAACTCAACCTCATCCATAAACGACACCATTGTATCGTTAGTCAGGTGGTAGGCGGTTTCTGAATGGGCTACCGCAAAAGATTGCGGATCTCGTATATCGACAAGTCGAGCTTCACTTTGTTCAATAAGGGCTTGAGCACCTTTAACGTCGATATGTTTAAACTGGTCCATGACTTTCTCTTTTTATACTGATTTACTTTGCTGCCATTGTAACCTATCCCAAGGCTAACAATCACACCCACTTAATAAGGTTATCCACCAGCGATCACTTTTACACCATTTGTGGATAAATCTGTGAATTGCGTGAATAAAGTGCCTTTTTAAAAATAGATCCACAACATGTAGTAATGATCCTGATCTAACTGTGGGTTAACTGAAACATATCCCCACTCAAAAAACCCTGTCAAAGCCTTACTACACCCTGCTTTTAGACAGCTGACGAATAAATTCCTCACAGAGTTATCCACAAAATCATTTTGCAAATTTCGATCGCAAAAGTTGAGAAATCGATCCAAAAAAAAAGGCCGAGATCTCTCGATCTCGGCCTTTTCAAAATTAAGCTATTTGCTTGCTACTATGAGAAACCAAATACTATTAAAAATTAAATGCTATTAGAAGTCGCCAACGGCTTGCTTCAATTTCTTCATCGCATTCTTTTCTAACTGGCGGACACGCTCTGCAGAAATGCTATAGGTATCCGCTAAGTCTTGCAGTGTTGCTTTGTTGTCGTCTAACCAACGTGAGCGAACAATGTGTTGACTACGCTCGTCTAAGCTCTTCAATGCGAGACCTAAGCGATTATTAGTATGAGATTCCCAGTTAGCTGCTTCAACCGTCTCAGCAACGTCTGATGCTTTGTCTTCTAGGTAATAAACTGGAGCTGTGTAAGCAGAACCACCGTCGTCGTCGTCCATAGGCGCTTCAAACGTCGCGTCTTGTGCCGCTAAGCGAGATTCCATTTCACGAACTTCTGAAGGCTCAACACCCAGTTCACGCGCAACCGTCTCAACTTCACCGTTATTGAACCAACCTAAACGCTTTTTAGACTTACGAAGGTTAAAGAACAATTTACGCTGCGCTTTAGTCGTTGCGATCTTAACAATACGCCAGTTACGCAATACGTATTCATGAATTTCAGCTTTGATCCAGTGAACAGCAAAAGAGACTAGACGGACACCAACTTCTGGATTAAAGCGCTTAACAGCCTTCATCAAGCCGATGTTACCTTCTTGGACAAGATCAGCCATTGGCAGCCCGTAGCCAGAGTAGCCTCTTGCAACGTGCACCACGAATCGTAGGTGTGAAAGGATCAAGCCTTTCGCAGCGTCGATCTCACCTTTGTAATGTAATCGCTCTGCAAGTCCACGTTCCTCGTCAGGCGTCAGCATTGGGTAACTGTTCGCTGAGCGGATATAGCTATCTAAACTATCTTGTGTGACTAAAGCCATTTGATACGCTTGGTTTGCCATTCGGTTCCTCATCAATCTCTGATCTGGAGTAATACATCTATTAAAACCCGACAATCTTGAACCTAAAATGAACAGGTTTCAAGGAGGGGGAAGTAATTATGCATAATCAATTCGTCTATACAAGGCAAAAACTGGTTAAGAACTGCCTATTTTTCGTATAAATATGACTCTATTCACCTAAACTGGTTCAATTTCTTTTAGATGACGCTGTGCAGAAAGCTTCGCAGCTACACTACCAAGCAAGGTTCCGACGATCAAAAGCAGTAAAGATTCATCCCAACTCAGGCCAATTAAGCGGAAGTGGCTATCGTACAGCTGAGCCAAGTCATCCACAGCACTGTTCAGTAATACGGTAATCAATGCCGTCATTACCCACGCGCTAATCGAACCTAAAACACCAAACCACATTCCAGCATAGAGGTATGGTCGAAGAATGTAGCTGTCGGTAGCACCAATCAGCTTCATGGTTTGAATCTCTTCTTTATGCGCCAACACATTAAATCGTAATGTGTTGCCGATAATCAGAAATACTGCGCCCAGCATCAGCACAGTTAAGGTAATCACGATGACGGCTGCAAGTGCTTTGATAGCATCCAGTCGAGCTAACCAGTCTTCATCTAAACGAACATCGGTGACTAACTTTTGCTTCTTAACCTTGCCTGCCAGTTCTTTAATTAACGTGTCGCTGTGTACGCTTGGCGTAATCACCAAAACACCTGGCAATGAATAATCATCTAGGATAGTTAGGGCGTCCTCAAAACCAGAATACTGGCTAAGATCTTCAAGACCTTGCTGCGGAGAAATGTACTCAACCAGATCGACTTGGTCCCAACTTTCAATTTCATCCTTAAGCACCATGACTCTCGGCTCAGGGATACCATCCTCTACATAGGCACTAATTTGTGACGGGCTGGTGACATCTTGCGCCACTTCACCAACGTTCTTGCCCAGTAGGTACAAACAAGCGGGCATAGCTAAAGCCATTGAAATCACCGCAAGCGTCAGCAAGTTACCCAACGGACGCTGCCACATTTGCGAGAACGATGACTTGGCTTGTTTCCAATGAACAACAAAGAAACCGTCGCTTGAAGCCCGGTTTACTGCTCGATTGGATTGAGGTTTCTTAATGCGCTTATTCGCGGCCATAATCTTCAACCTCACTCAAAAAGCCTTGGTTTAATTCCAGATGTCGATATTGAGGGCGAGTGTTCACTAACCCGATATCGTGCGTCGCTAGCATGATCGTGACACCCGCACGGTTGAACTCTTCAAACAAGCGTAATACACGACTCGATAGTTCAGGATCTAGGTTACCAGTTGGTTCATCCGCTAAAAGCAGAGTTGGACGGTTAACCACAGCGCGAGCAATACCGACCCGTTGTTGTTCACCCCCAGAGAGCTGGCTTGGCAAACAACGGGCTTTATCTAATAAACCGGTTTTGTCCAACGCGGCGCTGACTCGACGTTTAATTTCGTTTTCAGAAATAGATTCTATACGCATAGGCAGAGCGACGTTATCGAAGATCGAGCGATCCATAAGTAGGCGGTGATCTTGAAAGACAATCCCGATGTTACGGCGTAAAAAGGGAATGTCTTTGGCTGGGATACGAGTAATATCGTGATCGTTAAACCAAACACGTCCGTCAGTTGGACGCTCTATCGCGCAGATCAACTTCAGCAAGGTACTTTTACCAGCACCAGAGTGCCCGCCTAAAAATGCCATCTCTCCTCGTTTGAGATGAAAGTCCACTTTTTGGAGCGCTTGTCGTCCGCCTCGGTAGGCTTTGCTCACTTGCTGAAATTTGATCACCGAAAATTCCTCTTACGATCACTCATATCAAATTTAAAACGGTAGCAGGTTAAGAATAAACCACTTTGCTACACGCGTTACTCTTCGCGGCTAAATAGTGCTTCAATAAAGTCTCTCGACTCAAATGGACGCAGGTCGTCAATGCCTTCACCCACGCCAATGTAGCGGATTGGAATCTGGAACTGGTCAGCAATTGAGAAAATTACGCCACCTTTCGCTGTACCATCTAGCTTAGTTAGCGTAATACCCGTTACTGGTGCCACGTCACTAAACAACTTCGCTTGGCTAATCGCATTCTGACCGGTACCTGCATCTAGCGTTAACATGATTTCGTGCGGTGCAGAATCATCGATCTTCTTCATTACACGAACAATCTTGCGTAGCTCTTCCATCAAGTTGCTCTTGTTCTGCAAACGGCCTGCAGTATCTGCAATCACAACATCAACACCACGCGCTTTCGCCGCTTCAATCGCATCGTAGATAACAGACGCGCTATCGGCACCAGTGTGCTGAGCGATAACCGGAACATCATTACGCTGCCCCCAAACCTGAAGTTGTTCAACCGCTGCCGCACGGAAGGTATCACCCGCCGCCAGCATAACTTTCTTGCCTTCACTTTGGAATTGTTTCGCCAGCTTACCGATAGTGGTTGTTTTACCCACGCCATTCACACCTACCATTAAGATAACGTAAGGTGTTTTAGTGGTATCAACAACCAGTGGCTGTTCCACTTGGCTCAAGATTTCTGACATCTCTTCTTTAAGCAAACCATAAAGCGCTTCACCGTCTTTTAGGTCATTACGGGATGCTTTTTCTGTTAGGTTTTCAATGATCTTAACCGTGGTATTCATACCCACGTCGGCGATCAGAAGTTGCTCTTCTAATTCTTCAAACAGGTCTTCATCGATTTGCTTGCCTTTGAACAAACCAAAGAAGCCAGCACCAATGTTTGCTTTAGTACGGCTTAGGCTACGCTTAAGTCGTGCAAAGAAGCTTTCTGTCGGCTTCTCTTGAACTTCTTCAACCTTAGATTGAGGAGCAATCACTTCTTCCTGTTCTGCTTCTGCTTCTGCTTCTGCTTCTGCTGCGACAGGCTGCTGATCTTGTTGAGCCTCTTCAAGCGCTTGCTCTGACTCCGCAAGTTCAGATTCAACAGACTTAGGTTCCGTTGATTTAGCGTCTTCAACTTCAGGTGCGACCTGTTCAGCCTCAACTTGTGATTCAACTTCAGTTTGATCTTCAACGTTTTCTACGTTCGCTTCATTCTGAGTTTTTGGGCTTTGTTCTTCTTCACCAAAACCAAGCCACGATAATAATCCGCGCTTCTTTTTTTCCGTCATCAGAGGAGTTTCCTAGATCTACTAATTAGCTGTATTGACTTAATACACGTCGACTCTTTGCTATTGTTATACAATACAAGCTTGTACAAACGAATAGTAAAGAAAAATGACAAAGCAGTGATAAGTTTGCTTTTAGCTTGATACACTTTGTCATTGTAAATTTATTTAATACTCGAACCCACTTAAATTGGGCTCGGTATAGTATCACTTTATTAGCGGTCAAAAAATCTATGGTAAGACGTCGCCAGCAAAACACATCACAAAAAAAGCCATCCGGAGGCTTTGTTCGAATTATTAGTGGCTCATGGAGAGGTAGAAAGCTGCCTGTTCATGATTTAGAAGGATTACGCCCAACCATTGACCGAGTCAAAGAAACGCTCTTTAACTGGGTGGCACAAGATATCCCACATTCGACCTGCTTGGATGTATTCGCCGGTTCTGGTGGTCTAGGTTTTGAAGCCGCTTCTCGCCAAGCAAAAATGGTGACACTGCTCGAAATGAATCAAAAAGCGGCCAAACAGCTTTCTGATAACGCGAAAGAGCTCAAAGCAGACAACATCAATGTGGTCAACACTGATGCTATCTCTTTTCTTAAGAAGCCAGGCACTCCTTACGATATGGTCTTTCTCGATCCTCCATTTCGTAAAGGCTTACTCGCAGAAACAGTACAACTGCTTGAGAGCAACGGTTGGCTTGCAGACAACGCCATCATTTACGTCGAGACAGAGAAAGAACTAAAACTCGAAGCTATGCCAGAAAACTGGGAATTACATCGCGATAAGACCACTGGCCAGTCGAGCTACCGACTGTTCAATCGAATCACTGAAGAATAGGAGTTATTGAATGAAGTTCTTGCTTCCACTAGCAAAAGCAGCCATCGCCTTTGTTTGGTTTATCTTAATCGCCAATATTTTCTACCCATTCCCGGGTAATGCTGCGATTGCGCTTTATATCATGACAGCATTCTTATTCTTCATGCACGGCCTGCAGATGCTGATTTTCATCGGTGCTTTTGGCGATAAGATCGAAATGTCACGTTGGGAGAAGTGGTCAATATTGATTTTCGGTGTCTTTGCCCTACTCGATATCCGACGCAAACACATGATGTAATAAAGCTTAAGCTTAGATATAAAACGCTTAGCGACAGAAAACATCATGACAGAAACAATTGATACAAAAGCGCCGCTCATTTGAGCGGCGTTTTTTTTATTCAGCGATGATACTGATGTTAGCCCATGTAGCCCTTTACGCCATCTAGGAACATTTGCGTCGACAGCATAACCAACAACAAGCCCATCAAGCGTTCGATGGCTTTAAGGCCTCTCTCACCCAACACTCGCAGGAAGAAGCCATTAAACATCAGAATAAAGAAGGTCGCCCCCCAAGCCAGCATCACCGCACCTGAAAGCTCTAACATATTGTCAGGGTGCTGGGTCGACAACAGAATCAATGCCGCAATCACTGAAGGGCCAGCAATCATAGGAATCGCCATCGGCACAATAAACGGTTCTTCACCCGCCGCGAGGCCAGTAATACTACCCGCACTTGGGAAAATCATCTTAATCGCGATGATAAAAAGAATAATACCGCCAGAGATACTCAAGGTTTCAGGCTGCACATGCAGGAAGTTCATGATGCTTTGACCAGCAAACAAGAACAGCAGCAGGATAATCAGCGCAAACATTAGTTCACGAACAAGAACAATACGGCGACGCTTCGGATCAATATGCTTAAGGATAGAAAGCACGATTGGTAAGTTGCCAAGCGGATCCATAATAAGAAACAGCATGGTCGCTGCAGATAAAATTTCCATAAGTTTGTCTCGAAAGCGTAAGTGCGCGGAGTATAGCAGCCTCAAGATTGATTTTCGAACACAGTAACAAACTTAGGAATTTACATTATTGGAAGGGTATTTATGAGAGCCAAACGAGGGAGAAATGGTCGGAGTGGAGCCAAGAATATCGCATCCACTCGCTAATCACAGTTCACTGGCGACAAGAACTGATGGTCATTCAAAATCAGTGATTACAAACACGTTCGCGATTAGTGCAAAGCTTGTCATCAATGATCACGACCTTTTCCATTTTCAGGAAAAATTTCAGCAATCCATCTAAATCCAGACCGTTCAGCTTACACGTATGAAAGCGAGCTTCAGCGCCATAGGTTTGAGCGAGCTCTTGCGTCAACTCTTCACGAGTCAGTGGCTTTTCACTCAGTAGGTTTAAAACGTTGTGTGCGTGGATTTCAGTGGTCATAACTCTATCTCATGTTTAATGAAGTAGACGTAGAGTACCTATTTTCATCTAAGCTGCCTTGATGTAGCTCAGAATTAAGCTAGCTCTACCCTAAATGGTGAGGGAAGCAACGATGAGAGCGTGTGCAAGAAAATAACTGCCCGTTACCCAAAAGTAAGCGCCCTTGATTGGGCTGCGATAGAAATTTAGGGCGTACGCCAATGCGGAAAGCAGCAGCACGCAGCAACCAACAAAACCAACAGCATGTGATAGCTGAGGCTCAAGTAACCAGACTTCACCAGAGGCCCAAGCAAGCTGAATGAGCACAATACCCATGATAACCACTGGAAAAACGAGTTTGTCTAAGCGAGGGAGTAATAGGAAGAAAGCAACGATACATGCAGCTAACAGCAGCGCGAACAACCACCAGACCATTTCTCCTGATAGCTGTAACCAAAATGCTTTGCTGTAACAAAGTTGAGCCAACAGGAAACACACAAAATGCAGAAGACGTTTTTGAGTAACAGTATGAAGCACATCTGCGATCGCGGATATCGCTAATCCAACGACTACCCAATAGGTAAAATCAACGACAACAGATTGAGTTAGAGCAATAGTCGCCAATAATACAAAGGTAAAGACCTTATACAATAAAGCCTGACCGATATGCCCATGTTTCGTTCCTGTTATTGCTCCAATACCAGACAAGGAAACCGCCAACCAACTCCACATATCATTTGCCCTATTGCTTTTAATCGTCGCCAGTCTAGGCACACGGGTGTTGATGTAAAGCCTCAGCCCTTCAAAATTGGATCTTGATTACGCTTCCACTAAAAAGAGCATCTTTAGATTGAAGTCGTCACAATACCCGCAGCGATAGTGATTATTCCTTTTAAAATAGACTCATTGTTCGGAAAACTCATATAAATTGACGCTAGAGAACCCAAACTTAAATTCCAATCACTTCTATCCTGCCAACGCCACAATATGTCGCTATATATTGCAAATACCACATAACTAAAAGTTCAAAATTAAATATATAAAAACTTTAAAAACAAACACTTAAAATCAAAAAACAGACTTACATAGAACTTTCCAACACTATACAAACCTAGACTTACAAAGTGCGTAAATTACCTTTATAAAAACCACTTTGTCAGGTTTCGCTAAGTTTCCTGTCAAAAAACCATCACAAAAATTAAACCTAAAACCTATAAAGCTTAATTAAACAAACCTAGACACCACCAAGCCCCATTAATACAGTTTAACAACCTTTAACAATATAAATTACACAAAACGACCATTATAAAACAAGCACTTAAAACAAATAAGAACAAAAAAAAATCATAACGAACAAAATAAGAGCCCCCCAAAACACACAGTAAAACATAGCAAAAGTGATAGAAAACCCAATAGTTTTCTATCACTTTTAAAGGCTTCGAAAGTAATTCTTGATCTAAAGCCATAAGTAGTGCTATTCTTTAAAACATAGCGAGAGACAACCAAATTTAGGAGTAGTGTTATGATTTCATCTTCGCAAAGACAAGGACTTGTAATGATCGCGGTAGTTGTAGGTCTAATGACACTACCGATGATGTACTAAGCAAGTTACAGATAAAAAAAGGGACGCCATTAGCGTCCCTTTTTTTGTTCAATTTTTTCATTTCGAAAACAGATGCAGTGTTAACACATCCCAGTTCGCATAATAGAAACCAGCAGCAGCTAAAGTCATTGCCATCATCAGTAAGATTGCAACTCGCCAAATAAAACGACCACTACGTGGAGTCAACTCCTTCTCACAGTCGTTACACATCATGATGAACTTATGCTGGTCTTCCAACTTAGCCTCATGCTCATTGACTACCTTATTACGACACGTTGCGATATAACGCAGTTTGCTCACCATATCGTGCGGTAGCCTTTCTTCACAGCTTGTTACAAGCTCATGCAATCCTTCGCCTTCGGCATGATATTGAAGCCTCAATAATTTCTCTATATTACGAGTTCTTGTCACCACTTTTTCAATATCGGTCATATTAGCCCTCCCACTCCACACTATAATTCTAGTCGAGCATTTCCCTATTCTTATACAAAATCACTGTTATTTACGAGAGAAAGAGACAATAAATAACAATGCTTTATCCCAAACTGGCCTCTAAATGTGATGTCTGCCGAAAAATAATCAGCTTGGCTTACAACAGTTCACGAATAACGGCTTGAAACACATATCCCTATTGCTTGAAAGATTAGAATAACCATCACGACTACATGGAGGTTACATGCCTAATTCACTCTTTTTTGCCATCTTTGCACTCGCCGGTCTAGCGGCTTGGGTATTTCTTGGTTTCTATCGAAAGCACTCACAAGGTGAAAATGCGCCAGAAAAGAAAGTGAACGTCACTGTGTTGGACAAACAATCCATCGACCTTCCTGATGCAGAACCAGGCCAAGAAGATCAAGAGTATTGGATTTACGTTCAACGTGGTGTGGTTGGTCCAAAACGAGAGTTCCAAGTCGGAATCCACTACTTCCATGCCCTGAACCCTGGCGACAAAGGTACCTTAACCTACCAAGGCGATAAGTTCTTACACTTTGCATTGAAGCGCTAAACATTAGGTACTTCAACTGTATCTTCTAAGCAATCCATCAGAAAGCCTTAGCACCCACCGCTAAGGCAATAACCAACGTGTTTTCTCTGACTTAGAGACCAACCAGCTCATCCATAACGCGCCAGCTCCGCTGATCACGATCCATAATGGAATAACCCAAGCAGGGTGCCCTTGGTACCAACCGAACTCTTTCATTGGCCATAAGAAAATCGGGTGCAGCAGATAAATACCTAAGCTGTGTTTACTGATAAAACCAACCACTTGATTGCTCTTCTCAGACAAGCCTTCACCATAGTAACGGCACACCATGAACACCATGCTCGCCGCTAATACGGTATTCAACGTTTTGTAAGATAGCCAGCGCCCTACCGTGTACTCTTCTGCCACCAAGCTTGCATCAACCACCATATAAACCGTGGTTAGTAACGCTAACCCACCCAGTAACACACTCATGCCAACTGTCATCTTGTTAAGTGGCACAATCTTATAGAGCAAGTAACCCAATGGTAAGTAACCGGTGTACAACCACAATTCGTGACTCCAAGGGCCATCGATTTTCAATAAGAACAATAACGTAGTGAACAACCATACCGCCGTAAAGGCATAGACAGATCTATCACCGTACTTTCTGACCATGATCTGTAAAAAAGGAATCACAAAGTAGAGTGGGATAAAATAATAAAAGAAGCCAAGGTGATAGTAGGTATAGTGATGATAGCTATTGAGTAGCACATCCCAACTGACGTCAGCATCGAAGCCCATTGCCGACCAACCCGACAGATAGGTATAGAAAAGCGACCAGACAATGAAAGGGATCAGTACCTTGCCCAGACGACGCTTGAGGTAGTATTTGGCGTCAAACGGGCGCTGATCACTGAGCATCAGTGCACCAGTAATCAAGATGAACACAGGCACCGCCCAACGACTGAAACCGTTCACCGTAATGGCGGTCAGCCACTCACCGAAAGGAATGGTGCTTAATTCATTACGATAAGGCGCCAAAACATGAATCGCGATAACAGCTATGGCCGCGACACATCGTGCTAAATCAAAAAAGAGAACTCGCTGCTTCATGTAAATGCCTGATTAATATTCAATCATTCTACTATAGCAATAAAAAAGCTGACCGGAATAAATACCAAGTCAGCTTAGTGTTAAAGAAGATACTTATCGCGAATTTAATTCATTCGACTCTAGGTTATCCGACTTAAGCTTATGCGACTTTCACTCTTACAAATGAGACACATGCGGCTGAAGCTTATACCGCTGAGATTTGCGGCACTTTAGGTAAACGCAGAGAGATCACCGTCGTTATCGCTAAGAATGCGAAGGAGACCCACAGACACGCAGACAAACCGGCCATTTGGAATACCAAGCCCGACAATATCGTGCCAATCAAGCGACCCATCGCGTTTGCCATGTAGTAGAAACCGACATCAAGAGAAACCCCATCGCCTTTCGCATAACTCACAATCAGGTATGAGTGAAGTGATGAGTTCACCGCAAAGATAGCACCAAATACCATCAATCCACCGATGATAACTAGCTCTGGTTGCCAGCCAATTTGCACCGCATAGGCGATACCGGCAGTCACAATAGCCAATGCACCTGCCCATAGTAGCGCTGCATGTCCATCAGGCACCTTGCCTTGCGCTTTACCGGTAATCTTAGGTGCGATGCCCTGTACAAAACCGTAAGCAATAGTCCAGGCCGCCAAGAAGCCACCGACCCATGAGTGGTCCCAACCAAACACGCTGCCCAGATAAATCGGTAGAGCAATCACAAACCACACGTCACGAGCACCAAATAGGAACATACGCGCCGCCGATAGGATGTTGATGGATTCAGACTTAGAGAAGATCTGTTTGAATTTGGGTTTGGTTTTCGCTTTACCCATGTCCGCTTCTAAGCTCACCAAGCTACCTATGAAAACTAATGTCAGCACAGCAGCCATCGCGAGCACTGCGTATTGGAAGCCAATCGTCGAAAGCAGTAAACCTCCAATAAAGAACCCTGCACCTTTGAGTGCATTCTTAGATCCAGTCAGAATCGCAATCCACTTATAAAGCGCACCTTGTTGTTCATCAGGGACTAAGGTTTTGATTGAGCTCTTAGCACTCATCTTATTAAGATCTTTAGCGATACCAGACAAGGCCTGCGCCGCCATTACCCAAGGAATGGTCAACATTCCGCTTGGCACCGCGAGCATGCCCAAGGCGACAACTTGCATCCCTAAGCCGATATTCATGGTCTTATTGAGGCCAAGACGCGCCCCTAACCAACCACCGATTAGGTTAGTCACCACACCAAAGAATTCATAAAAAAGGAACAGTGAGGCGATCTCTAACGAACTGTAGCCAAGGTCATAGAAATACAAGACCACCAGCATACGAAGTGCACCATCAGTAATGGTGAAGTTCCAGTAGTTGAAGGTCACCAACATGTATTGGCGAACGCTTTTGCTTAGGTTTGCGAACATAACATCACACCTATAAAAACGGAGAAAAGCGAAGTAAGAAGAGTAGATAGAGCTTTTGGATCATGATGTTCCAAAAGCTCTTGTAACTGCTGAGTGAGATGTTACTGAGCAGCAACACCTTGAATATAGTCAACCTGAATTGACTTAGTAAACGCGCCCGGACGCAGTGCCTGCACCTCTTGAACAATCTTATTCATGTCCCAGCTCTTCTCTAACAACAGGTGTGCAGCCAGCAAACCAGTACGGCCAGAGCCGCCCATGCAGTGCATTGCTACCTTGCCGCCGTTATCCACGACTTGGTGTAGCGCAGGGCTCGCCGCCTGCCATTTCGCAGCAAAATCGGCACCCGGTGCACAATCGTCTTCGATTTCGATTTGAAACCATTGCATGCCTAGTGCTTGCGCTTTCTCGCCTAACTTTGAAACGTTCTTGCTCGCCAGTTCTTCACTATCTAGCGCCGTCACAATCGCTTCCACGCCTTGCGCTTTAAGTTGCGCTAGAGATGCATCGAGGTCAGCGTCTTTAGTGCCTGGGCACGGAGTAAGCACTAACGCACCAGTTTCTAGATCTAGTTGCCATGTTGGGTGTACTTGAGAATTTGTCATCGTCGTCAATCTCTTAAAATTCTTTTATATATAGACCGATACTCAAAATAATTGGAGTTGCAGCTAGGCAACCAGTAAGTTCAGCCCTATGAGCATAGGGGTTCTATGTGATTAGGGCGGCCGGCGCTCCGGTGAACTTACGCAGTTAACAACGCTTGCAGCTTCAAGTATTAAGAGTATTAAGCTAGGCCGACGGTGCGTGCTAACTCAGCAGTACGTGTCGCGTAACCCATCTCGTTGTCGTACCAAGCGTAGATCTTAACCATGCGCTTACCAACTAGCATGGTTGATAGCGCATCTACGATAGTTGAGCGTTGGTCGCCTTTGTAATCGATAGAAACCAGGGGACGCTCTTCAAAGCCAAGAATGCCTTTCAGTTCATTCTCAGACGCTTCTTTCAGCATCGCGTTGACTTCTTCAGCAGTGGTGTCTTGCTTCACTTCGAAGATGATGTCGGTCAGAGAGGCGTTAGCTAGTGGTACACGAACCGCGTGGCCATTAATACGATTTTCAAGCTCCGGGAAAATCTCAACAATCGCTTTAGCGCTGCCTGTCGTTGTCGGGATAAGACTCATACCACATGCACGAGCACGACGTAGGTCTTTGTGCGGCGCATCTAATATAGTTTGTGTATTGGTGAGATCGTGAATAGTGGTGAAAGCTGCGTTTTCGATACCCAACTTCTCGTTGATCACCTTAACCACTGGCGCAAGACAGTTAGTCGTACAAGATGCCGCAGTCACAATCTTATGTACCGCTGGATCGAAGATAGCGTCATTCACACCAACTACGATGTTTGCAATGCCTTCTTCCTTTACTGGTGCCGATACCACAACACGCTTCACACCTTGCTCAAGGTATTTGTTTAGGAAAGATGTCTTACGGTGAACACCCGTCGCTTCAAGGACAACATCACAACCAGACCAGTCGATTGCATCGATATCGCGCTCTTGCGTAGTTCTAATGCGTTGACCGTTGATGATCATCTCATCGCCTTCAACCGTGACTTCGTGGTTCCAGCGACCTTGAACCGAATCGAACTCAAGAAGATGCGCCAATGTCGCGGTGTCGCCAGCCACATCGTTAATCTGTACGAACTCAATTTCCGCCCAATCAAACGCTGCGCGAAGTGCTAAACGGCCGATACGACCAAAACCATTGATACCTACTTTGACTGTCATACTCTTTTCTCTCAGTTAATTGCCTTCATATTTGAAGCCGCAGTGTTGTTGACTATGCCTAACTGCAATCTCAACAATTTTGGCAATAAATTTAAATGTATTTAAACGCAACATTGAGGGCGTGAAGTCATGGCTTCTAGGCGCTCAATATCCTGTTGGTATTCAGTTTTCAAACAGTTCGATGCGATAAGGTCATCAATTAACTTTAGCATCCAACCAGGTAAATCTTGTGACAGACGGTAGAACACCCACTGCCCTTGGCGAACGTCAGTTAAAATTCCGCTTGAACGCAACTGCGCAAGATGGCGGGAAATCTTTGGCTGACTTTCTTGTAATGCCTGAGTCAACTCACCAACAGATAGGCACTCTTGGCGCACAATCAACATTAAGCAACGCACTCGCGTTTCATCAGACAGTAATTTAAAAAATTGGTGAGGAAGCATAATTACATACTCATATATGGATATACACATATATTAGTTGTAAAAAAACGCACGTCAAGGCGTGCGTTTTCATTGTCATAAAAGTTTAACGAAGAATATCAGAGTTTGTTGGTAACAATATGGCTCCAGCGTCGAGCTTCAGTGAGTTCTGTTTTCACTTGTTCCACGTTCAACCCTAGATCAGCACAGTGATCATCAATCTTTTGCCAATCAGCATGTTCGAAACTTTCTTCAAGCGCCAATAATGCGCCATATGGACCTTCTCTGCGCAGCAAGGCGACCTTAATACTTGTGCATAACGGTAATTGTTCAATTAAGTTCTCTAACGACAGATCGAGCAACGCATCAAGTAATGAGAACAAACCAATCATAAAGGCTTGTTCAGTATGCCCTTTAAATACTTGGTAACGAGACATCCGTTGGCAAAACTGCGCACGCTGCAAAGACAGGCCATACAGTTCTTTGGGCTTTTTATCAGAGACATAAGACGCTACTGCTAGCGAGACAAACATTTTCAGTTTCTCTTGCCCTAAATAAACCAAGGCCTGACGAAATGAAGAGATGGTGACCTCAAGGCGGGGTGACATAGTATTCACAAAGCGCAGAAGCTTATAGGATAAGGCAATATCTTTCGCGACGATGCTTTCAACACGTTGGAAGTCGACATCCGGCTTACAGACCTCTTGGAATAGCTCCATCGCTATCACTTGCTCTGGGCTAATATACTTAGTCTTTATGATTTCTGGCTTACTAAAGAAATAGCCTTGGAAAAACTTAAACCCTGCTCCTTTCGCTTGTTGGAACTCTTGTTCCGTTTCAACCCGCTCAGCAAGAAAACTATACTTCTTCCCTTCGTGCTTTTTGACTAACTCACACGCCGCATCCAACCCCATCTGCATGATATCAAGCTTAACAATATGCGTATATTGAAGGAAACGTTCCCACTCAGGTGTCGAAGTAAAGTCATCTAGGGCAATCATATACCCTGCTTGATAAAGCTCTTTGATTACCTCTAATAGCTCATCGGTCGGTTGGCAGGTTTCAAGAATCTCAACTACGACCTTATCTTTCGGTAAGCTCATTGGAAGACGGCGAATCAAGCTTTGATACGGAAAATTAATAAAGCAGCGTGAAGATGGGATCGAAGGGTTAAGCCCAACGGACAAGAAGTTTTCAACGATCAGGCGATACGTTGCTCGATTAGACTCAATATGCGCGGGGTAGGCATTCCTATCACCGTCACGAAACAGCAGCTCATAACCAAGCGTGTTCTTGTTACGGTTTAAGATAGGTTGTCGAGCAACGTACGTAGCGGTCATTTATTGATAACTCTAATTGATTTAACTATAACTCTGTTACTTTCATTAAGCTTTGGCAGCAGCCAGCAAAGCGCCGCAGCCCATGAACATACCACCAAATATTTTATTTATCTTACCCATTATGCGATCTGAGCGAATAAAACGTCCCATTTGTGAAGCTAATGAGGTGTAACCCAACATAACCACGCTATCAATAAATACAGTGGTCACTCCGAGCACCAACAACTGCGGTGCTTGCGGTTGTGTCGGGTCGATAAATTGCGGAAACAGAGCAACTAAGAACACGATAGATTTTGGGTTAGTCAAATTGATAAGCACTGCATTTCTGAGCAGTTTGCCACTCGATAGCGTTGATTTTTCTTCTGAAGCCACCAAGCTAGACTTATCACGCCACTTTTGAATGCCTAACCATAGAAGATAAACCACGCCCACCCATTTGATGATGGTAAATGCCAAGGCGGATTTTGCCACTAGTGCACCAATACCCGCTCCCACCAGCATAATATGAAATGCAAGACCGAGCTGTAAGCCTACGATCGACGCAAGTGACTTCTTGGTGCCATAGCTGAGCCCATTGCTGATTGAGTTAACGGTACCTGAGCCCGGTGCCAAACTAAACAAAATCGCCGTGACGACATAAGCAAGCCAAACATGAGTATCCATTTGCATTTCCTTACTAGTTCTTTAATCTAACAACATTAGTAGCGATGACGCTCTCACATGCATCAGTTCAGGTAATTTCCCATGGAAAACCACAGTGCCACCCTGTTTTCATACACGCAAGAACCTGAGTTCGAGCAAGCGATTAAACACCCGATCTCCACCTTTTGGCAACAACGAAAGGATGGTTATGTTACATCATCTGGTAAAAAAAGATTGTACTGGTGTAGCTTAACTTCTCCGACACACACCAAAGCTATTGTTATTTCAAATGGTCGCATCGAGTGCTGCTTAAAATACCAAGAGCTCTTTTATGATTTCTATCAGCAAGGTTATGACGTTTATTCATTTGACCACCAAGGTCAAGGTCAGTCGGAACGTATGGTAACAGACTCTGACATTGGTCACATTCACGAGTTTGATGATTACGTATCAGATATGTCTGACATTATTGCCAGTTTTGATCTTAGCAAGTATTCCAATCGCTACCTGCTCGCACATTCGATGGGCAGCACAATCGCCACTCGCTACTTGCAAACTCATCCCAACCACCCGTTTGACAAAGTCACTCTGTGCGCTCCGATGTTTGGGATCAATACTGAATGGTACTTCAAGCCTATCGCAATGCTTGTTGGACAAGCTCTCACCGCTTTTTATGCCAAGCCGACTTATGCCCCCGGGCAACAGGCATATTACTCTAAGCCCTTCGAAAATAACTTATTAAGCCACAGTAAGGTGCGCTATCAGTGGTTCCGTTGCCTGTATGACGGCTCCCCTTCTTTGCAGGTTGGCGGACCAAGTACTCGCTGGGTATGGCAAGGGTTAATGGCAGCCAAGCAGGCAATACAACAAACTCGTCAAATCAAGATCCCACTGCTATTGATTCAGGCAGGGGAAGAGAAGATTGTGAGTAACGATGCTCAAGTGAAGTTCATCAATAAGCTGAAAAAAACCAACTCTGATTGCCAGTTTAAGGTGATTGAGGGTTCTAGGCATGAGGTGCTGTTTGAGCAAGATGAATACCGTAATCACACACTGGATGCTATCAATCAGTTTTTTGCCTAGATCGAATAAGCTAATAGGCTAAGTAACCGACCAAGAAGATAAGCGCTAAAGAGGAAGAGAAGTAAGTGAGCTTTGCCCTCTTTTCTTGCATGAAATTGGCATACAATTTCCACCTAGAGATATTGTAGTTAAAACGATGCTAGCGTTGGCTAGTATTGATATTTGCTGAGCATTTTGCAATGAGGGTTAAATGACTATTCCTGCACTTAAAGATTCCGTGAAAATTGTTGCTTCTGATTTAGATGGTACACTTTTGGCTCCCAACCATCAGCTAAGCGACTTTACCAAGCTAACGCTTAAGAAGTTACACGAGCAAGGTTACACCTTTATCTTCGCTACGGGTCGCCATCACGTCGACGTAGCAGGGATTCGTCAAATTGCAGGGATTCCGGCATACATGATCACGTCAAACGGTGCTCGCGTGCACGACCAGAACGATCAACTGATGTATAGCCAGGACGTCCCTCAGAAATTAGTTCAACCGGTTATTGATATTGTTCGCCAAGATCCAAATATCTTTATTCATATGTACCAGAATGAAGATTGGTTACTCGACCGTGAAGACGAAATGCTCGCTAAGTTCCATAGTGAGTCTGGCTTTAGCTACAAGCGATTTGAAGCTGATAATGCCCCAAGCGACGGCATTGCTAAAGTCTTCTTCACACATCCAGAGCAAGACCACGAATATCTGGTCACGTTTGAGCAAAAGCTGAAAGATGCGTTTGGAGACAAACTGAACATCGCCTTCTCAACACCTTGGTGTTTAGAAGTGATGGCCGCTGAAGTATCTAAAGGCCACGCCTTAGACGCTGTTGCGAAATCATTGAACCTGACACTGGATAACTGTGTTGCCTTTGGTGATGGCATGAATGACGCAGAGATGCTAGCGATGGCGGGTAAAGGTCTAATCATGGGCACATCACATGAAAAAGTGATGAAAGCTCTACCAGACAATGAAGTGATTGGCAGCAACGCAGACGACGCCGTTGCTCACTATCTAGAAAAGCACCTGCTCTAATCTCGTCTCGTCGAAGAGATCTGTATAAATAAAAAGGCAGCCAACTGGCTGCCTTTTTTGAACCTTACGTAAAAAGCTCTCTCTAACGCTATCGAGAACCCAGTACTTCTTTACTTAATATTGCCTGCCACTCTTGTTCGGTAACCGGCATGATCGATAATCGGTTGCCCCGTTTAACCAGTGGCATTTCTGACAGTTCAGGCATGGCTTTAAGCGTTGCCAAAGGAATCAAGCGTTCAGTCACTCGCACAAACTCAACATCAACCATTATCCAGCGCGAGTTATCGGGTGAAGACTTAGGGTCGTAGTAATCACTCTCTGGGTCGAACTGAAAGTGGTCTGGGTAGGCTTCTCTGGTTACTTTCGCGATCCCCGCCACGCCAACTTTTTTACATGATGAATGGTATATCATCACCAAGTCTCCAAGCTTGACGTCATCACGCATCATGTTTCGAGCCTGATAGTTGCGTACACCCTCCCAACAAGAGGTTTTTTGTACTCTCAGAGTCTGAATAGAAAAGGTGTCGGGTTCTGTTTTAAATAACCAATATGCCATAATAAATCCAATTAACGGTTGCTCCGAGGAAGATATAACATGAAGGTAATGAAAAACCCAGTGACATGGCTAGTCGCATTCACTCTACAAGGCTGTGTCACAGCGCCAGATGCTCCCCAAAAGCCAGAACTACCACCAGCAACCTTGGATGAGCCACTGAGCATTCAACCGCAAACCTTCATCATGCGTGGTCAGGTTGTGGTTGGCCATGAAAGCCGAACCTTCACCCCTTGCGGTAGCCAACAACAATACTGGTTAGACTTATCTCCAGAGTTAGCGCTAGAAGCACAAGGGCTCTCAACGAGACCTTACCAAGCTTTATATGGCGAGTTGATTGGTCATCTAACCGTACCGAGCCAAACCGGGTATAACGCAGATTTCACGGCACGTTTCGTGGTTGATCAAGTGAATATCCTAACCGCAGAAAACCCTAATCGTTGTGACCAACCACTGCGTTCAACACGAGTATTCGGTAACGAACCCTTTTGGTCAGCAACCTTCGATAAAGACCAGCTCAAATACACCAAGATGGGCGAACAACCACAGCTCCTCGATATTGAATCAAGCCGCACCACACCAAGCAGTCGTGATTACCAATTAGAGGGTAAAGCAGCGCAAGGCAAACTCAACCTTACAAAAGAGAGTTGCAGCGACGGCATGAGCGATTCTATCTATGGATGGCATGCCAAGCTTAACCTCAATGACAGTAACTATAATGGCTGTGCAACGGTCTCAAACCAAGATCCAACATTGGACTGGAGCGGACTCTATTTCGCTAGCTCAACGCAAAATTCAGGGTTCTCTATCAACCTTGAACTCAACGATGACCACAGTGCTATCACGACTTATTCATACAGCAATGGAGACCCTTCTATTGTTGAGCAGGGCTTCTGGCAGCAACTGAACCAAAATCAGGTAAAAGTGGTTATGACTCGCCACCAGCAACAGTATTTGATCTCTGAGCGCATCTTCACGCTCGATAACGGTAAGCTCGTCGCAGAAAAAGAGAAAGTGGGCAACGTGGTCTATCCGATTGCCAATGGCGGTCTGGTGCTATTCGAAGCTAAGAGTGCGCAAGCGCAAGCAAATACCACCACTAACGCTGATCTAACCGCAAAACAGGTGAACTCCAGTGATCAACTTGATCCAAAAGTCGACCAAGCGATCCGCAAGTATTTTAAGATCAACAACAGCTCACCTGACGATACCAAGTACCGCTGGTTAACCTACGACCTCAACGGTGACGGCAAGGAAGAGCTGTTTGCCCAACTCGATTGGTGTGGCTCTGGTGGCTGTACACTGCTGATTTTCGAAAACCATCAAGATAACTGGCGCTTCAATAGCCGAGTGACACTGGTTAAGGGCGACATACGCTTAGGTAAATCGCAAAACCACGGCTGGCAGGATCTGATCTTCAATGTCAGTGGCGGCGGTGCAACAGCTGCGAAACACACACTGTCCTACTCTGGTGTCAGCTACCCGCTAAACCCAAGTGTTGCACCCGTTACAGATGATGCTGATATCAGCGATGTGGTTTTGTTTGCTGATGGCATCTCACCCGTACAAAGTGGAGTGAAGCTGTAAACATGAGTAACCAACAAGCTTGCCCCGGTTGTGGCTTCATTCACCAGTGCGTTTGTCATCTAATACCGACGGTTGAAAGCCAAACTGATCTTGTACTATTGACTCATGAGAATGAGCTGTCGCGAGACACCAACACCGGAAAGCTGCTTCAGCAATCTATTGAGCAGTGTCAGTCCTTGGTATGGCAAAGGAAAACACCACCAGCGGAGCTAATGGCACTGCTTGAAGATGAAACACGACAACCGTTTCTGTTATTCCCAAGTGATCAAAGCATCGAGTGTCAGCAAGCTGTGATGACCCAAGCCCAGAATCGTAAACCGCTATTCATCATTTTGGATGGCACATGGCAAGAAGCGAAGAAGATGCTTAACAAGAGCTCGTGGTTACAAGCAGTCCCACAAGTTCATCTCGACATCACCAGCGAATCCTCTTACACCTTGCGCCGCAATCAAGACAGTGGCCATTTGTGTACTTGCGAAGTGGGCATTGAATTGCTCAAATCTTTAGGTGAAAGCGAACCAGCCAAGCTCATTGATGACTACTACCAACAGTATCTAAAAGTATTCCACGCCGACAAATGTGGTCATGCTCTCAAATAGAACAAGCACGAGCGCGGGAAGACAACAGACACATTTCAGGACGGGACAAATACTGAAAACAAAAGGGTGAGCCATGAGCTCACCCTTTTTACATCGTACTTTAATCTATTGAACCATTTAGTGTTTCACGTGAAACGCACACTCTAGCTGTTCGTTGAAAAGAGATTTTACTCTCCCTATCAGAATAAGCGTTGAGGCTGACCAAAGTAGTAACCTTGCAGGTAATCGATACCCATGTCTTCGGCAATACGGCACACTTGTTCGTTATGAACAAATTCAGCCACCGTCTTAGCATTCAGAATCTGACATAAACTCACCAGTTGCTGAGCGATCTTGCGCTGTTTCTTATCTTTATCAATATTCCGAATTAAACTGCCATCAAGCTTTATGACTTGTGGTTCTAACTTCAATATCTCATCAATGTTCGAATAGCCGGAACCAAAGTCATCAACAATAATATTCACACCAAGGTCGCGGAAGTGATTACACACCTCGATCAAGCGACCGTAATCCTGAATTTGTTCCGTTTCTAACACCTCTAAGCCAATACGCTGTGGGTGACTGATTTTCTTGATGGCTTGCTCAAGGTGAAGAATGGTTTTCTCATTGCTAAAATCTTGTGGCGCCAAGTTAATTGAGAACGAATCGGTTCGCTGACTCATAAAATCAAAGGTACGCGTTATCATCTGGCGACTCAGACGCGTATAGAGATGCGTTCCTTCTATGATTGGCAAGAACTTACCCGGCACAATCAGTTGTCCATCTTCTTCAATTCGAACCAAGCACTCGTAGCTTTCTACCTGATGGCTGTGCGCAGAGACAATAGGTTGGGAACACGCCACAATATTCTGATTAAGCACCGCGCGACTGACACACGACAGCCAGCCAAGCTGCTCTTGGCGATGCTTCTCTAATTGAATGAGCGTCTTGGCGCTCACTAGATGCTTGTTCTGACTCACAGCGCTGCGCCTAGCATCAATCGCCTTCAACAACAAATCATCAATCGAGGTCGTAGGAAAATCTCGACGGCTGGCTATACCCGCACAGATGGATACCGACAGGTAATCAATATCAGGCAACCCCGTTGGTTCAAAATTCACATGTTCGGTTTGGTCTGCAAATTCAGAAAAACGCTGATGAATATGTTCTTGCCCCACCCAGCTATCAAACACCACCGCCCACTCACC
The DNA here is from genome assembly GCF_041470165.1 of Vibrio sp. 10N.286.46.A8. Classification (NCBI taxonomy): domain Bacteria; kingdom Pseudomonadati; phylum Pseudomonadota; class Gammaproteobacteria; order Vibrionales; family Vibrionaceae; genus Vibrio; species Vibrio sp. 10N.286.46.A8. The sequence continues at coordinate 17,233 of NZ_JBFRLX010000015.1, read as the reverse complement.
GATACCAATGCTATAGAGCTGACACCCCTCATCAAAGAACTGCCACAGCGCCTTTTGAAAATACTCGCTTAAATCATGCAGAAGCTTGTCACCGACTCGATAGCCATACTTCTCATTGATTTGGCCAAATGTCGTGACTTTCAAAGCCAACAAATGACTATCGGTACTCATTTTTGACAGCTTTTCACGCAATACGCTTCGGTTAGGTAAGCCTGTACGGCGATCAATTCGGTAGCTCGCGGTCAATGCGGTCGCTTGCTGTTGAATCTTACTCGCCATGCTGTTGTTCATGTCATCGACATCAAGCAGAGCATTTCGTATCAATGAAAACAGAGGGGAAATATTGGTCGCGGGTTGTGTCTCTAATGGCAATACCGCCTTGCCTTCACCTTCCCTAAGCGCAAGATAAGTGAGGCTATGATGCAAAATTCGTTGCTGGCCATTATCTTGATAGAGCTCTCCCATGCAGTACACGCCATAGGTGTCCGCTAATGCTTGGAAAACCTCAACCTCTTGGTTGCCATCAATGAAATCAATGCGAGAGGTACAGTTGTAGATAAAAAACTGTTCTGGCTTATGGGAAGCAATCTGTTGAACGCCCAATCGGATTTGCTCTAGGGTCAATGAAGGATGGTCATAACAAAACCGCACCTCATCACCAACCTGAAACGACCCACTGAATTCTATCTCTCCGCCCTCTGTCACCTTGAGCGGTAAGTGAGTATTCTGGTCTTTTGGTTCACCAACCATCAAAGGGAAGTTATACAGTTGCTCAAAAGGGATTTCGAGACCGTCAGCGAGGTAACGATTATAGACTTCTCGGACAGGTATACCGTCCAATTCAGCTAGCCGATTATCTTGAGCGCCAGTCACTCGGAAGGTACGACCAATGGGGTTCCATTCGCAGTAATACCCCTTAGTAATTGCGAGTTCAACACTGTGCAGTGCTAACATGACATAGGCATTTTCATAGCAAATACCATCGAGCATCACCCATCGTCCATGCTCTGTAATGGTCGATGCACCGCCACAAATAGGTAATGAATATATCGACTGCTCAAACGCTGAAAATAGATCTTGGTTATTTATCTGCAAGCGATCGGCGAAACAGATAATGCTTTGAGTATCAGAATTACATTCAAGCTGCTGCCACATCGCTTGGCTATCCCGTCGAGGCTGCTCGCTATATTCGACAACACCACAAGTGTAAGACGTCGCCTCAAAGCGAGTAACAATAACATAGAGACCTTTATGCAGGATCACACCTTGGCTGATGTAGTGATTAGCGCTACAACCAATCAATTTGGCGTTGGGGAAAGTCGACTGAATTACTTGGCAGGCAGCCAACACCGAATCTTTCTCGAAAGAAGAAAACACCTGAATCAGTAGATTGTCATGTTGATGAAAATCTATCTTTTGCAATTCACGCTGGGTGCACTTAATGTCTTGTATCTGGAAAGAGGTCGATTGCATATTCACATTAATCGTTACGTTAATGATTTGTTATTGTGCTTATTATAGATAAAGCTTGCACGGAATACTTACAATCGTCTTATAAATAATGTGACGCTAGTTAGACATCATTCATTCCACTAAAGAGCCATCATCAGTGCCAGTGAAGCACTTTAAAAGCAAGTAACGTTAAGGTCTGAGGGTTTTAATAACTAAAACAGTCGCTTAGGCTCACCAAAGTAATAACCTTGCAGATAATCGACACCCATTTGCTCTGCAATTTCACAAACCTGTTGGTTATGGACAAATTCGGCAACTGTTTTGGCGTTAAACACCTGACACAAGCGTACTAATTGAGAGGCGATATTCCTTTGCTTTGGGTCTTTGTCGATATTGCGAATCAAGCTACCGTCGAGCTTTATGATCTGCGGCTCAAGTTTAATGATCTCATCAATATTGGAATAACCAGAACCAAAGTCATCAACAATGATTCTCGCCCCAAGAGCACGGAAGTGATCACACACTTCTATCATGCGGCCATAATCTTTGATCTGTTCAGACTCGAGAACCTCTAGACCAAGTCGAGTGGGGTCGTTCATACCACTAATCGCTGACTCGAGAACTTCAAGCGTCTTATCGCTCAGTAAGTCTTGTGGGGATAGGTTGATTGAAAAAGAACTCTGCTTATTTGCCATGTAGCCAATGGTGTTTCGAATCATGTGCCGGCTAAGGCGAGTATAGAGATGCGTGTCAGCAATAATGGGTAAGAACTTACCAGGGAGTACAATGGTACCGTCCGACTCCATGATTCTGACCAAGCACTCTTGGCCAATCATTTCGTGAGTACCAGACGCCACAATCGGCTGTGAGTAGGTGATAATGTTCTGATCTAAGATTGCGCGGCTTACACAGCTCAGCCAGCCTAGTTGTTCTTTACGATCTTCCTCACTCACCTGAATGTTTTTTGCATTAGTGATGTGAGTATTGTTCCGCACCCCGTAGCGTCGAGCTTCAATCGCTTTCAACAAGATCTCATCACCGCTATCAGCTAAGAAATCACAGCGACTAGCGAAACCACCACACAGAGAAACCGAAAGGTAGTCTATGTCGGTTAATCCATATGGCTCAAAATTAATATGCTCAATACCATCAGCAAACTCGACGAAACGTTGCTCTATCTTCACGCTATCGACACTCGCGTTAAAGATAATTGCCCACTCACCGACACCAATACTGAACAGTTCAACCTTTACCTTGGATTCCTTAGCCACACTAAGGTGCAATCGGTCGACAAAATGATTCGACAGATCAAGCAGTAATTGGTCACCCACTTGATAACCGTATTTTTCGTTAACTTGATGAAAATTAGTCAGCTTCAGCGTCAACAGATGTTCATTGAATAAAATCGTATTGAGGCGTTCTTTTAATACAATACGGTTGGGTAGCCCAGTGCGAGAGTCAATACGGTAGCTTTCAGTTAAGCGGCGTGCCTGTTGATGGAGTTTGTTCTCCATCTGAGTATTCATACTGTCGAGGTCTGCGACCGCATTTCTGACTAAGTTGAGTAGTGGCGATACCGTTGAGTCTCGCTTGAAATCTTCGCAACGAAACTCATTAATCTCGTCCGACTCTCTCATCGCAATATAGGTAAGGCTGTGATGCAGTATCTCTTGGCGATCGTCGTTGCGATATAGTTCGCCCATGCAGTATGCACCACACGCGTTTACTATCCCTTCAAATGGTTTGAGCTCAAGTTTACTGTCGATAAATTCTAGTCGAGATACACAGTTATAGATGATCACCGATTCAGGCTGATGCACGGCAAGCATCTCAGCGCCGTGACGCACTTTTTCTGCGGTCAAAGAAGGATGGTTATAACAAAACTGGGCCTCTTCGCCGACATGCCAAGGGCTATCAAACTCAATACTACCATCATCATTAATACGTAGAGGCGTCGAGATGCACTTCTTTCTGCCGAGCTCTCGATACAGGGGGAAGCTCATCAACTGACTAAAAGGGAGATCTTTACCATCAGCAAGGTAATGTTTGAACACCTCGATAGCCGGCTTGTCATTCAACGCATATAAACGATTTCCAACTGCGTGTGTCACTCGCAATTTCATCCCAATAGGATTCCACTCAGAATACGCGTCCGACCAAATCTTTAAGCTAGGGTTAGTCAATGCAACCGCAACACAAGCATGTTGGTAGGTTTGCTCATTATGCATAACCCAACGGCCATATTCATTCTCGTGGCACAGCCCACCAGCAACTGGTAATGCGTAAGGTAAACTCTCAAAGGCGCTATAAATAGGATAGTCACGCCCTTCAACCTGATCGCACAAGCTGATAACCGTTTTGGTTTCTTCTGTAAGGTTTAATTGAGAAGCGAGATCTTGGCTGTCTTGATTTGGGTTTCCGGTAAACGTCTGAACTGTAGACGTTAAATGGGTATCGTTAAATTCACTGACGACGACTAAGGTACATTCATGCTTCAGGCTGTTATCACAGATAACATAACGGGCGCTCTGACCGATTAACGTCGCATGCCCTATGCGATTGAGGGCTGCATTGGCAATTCGACGAGCGATATCAGAGGACTGAGCAGAGAAAATTTGAATAAGGTACTGTTTGCTGTCACACCACTCTCGCTGATCAAATTGAGACTTAAATAACTCCTCAGTATTTGCGAGAAATGTAAATGTTTGCATGCCAACCCTTGTTCGAAATCGAGTGAAATGAGAACCCGCACTACTATGAATCAAAAATTTCGATCAAAAGTAGTCGCCAATTATCCTAGCCTAAACAGGCATTTAATTGTGACTAATGTAACAATTCAATATCATAAATGCGACACATTAAGCTTACTACGGCCATTAAGTTAATCGCATAAGATCACTAAGTTGCTCTATTTCAACATCAGGCAGCACTGTTGCCTTCGGGGAATCATATAAATTGGAACCAGTATCATTAAACCAGCATGCTTGGAAACCATTTGTCTTAGCTCCATAGACATCGGTTCTAAGATGGTCACCAACATGGAGAATATTCTCAGCGTCACAATTTAGGTATTGCTGAGCTTTATCAAACATATCTGGGTAGGGTTTTGCTCTGCCGTCAGGACCGGCTTTAAAGATTAATTGGAAGTACTGCCCCAAGCCAATTTTATGTGGGTCGACATTGCCATTAGTAATCGCAACTAAAGGAATACGTTGGCTCAGCTCAGCCATCACTCGATGCGTTTCTTGTGGCACATCCACCTGATTTCGCAGCCACAAGGCGTGTTCTATGCCTTCACGAGCCGCTTGTTCTGCTTGCTGCTGAGAATACCCCAGTTGTAACAAACCACGCTTAATCTGTGTTTCTCGCCACACGGTGACATCATGCTTTAACGCTGGGTTTTCAGAGGCGACTTGCTGTTTGATACCTTGCCACTCTTCTAACGAAAGAGAAGCAGACACAGGATGCTTTTGATAAAGCCACTGCGCCATCTCTTTCTCAACCTTCATGATCACAGGCCAGTTGTCGTACAAGGTATCATCCAAATCAAAGGTCATGGCTTTGATGGGCTTTAACCCTCGATAAATTCGCATAGTTAAACCTTTAATCTAATCTTTATTCTTCTTACGAGCTCTTGGATGAGCTTGGTCATAAGCTTGTGCTAAATGTTGGAAATCTAAGTGAGTGTACACTTGGGTTGTCGAGATGTTTTCATGCCCGAGCAACTCTTGAACCGCACGAAGGTTTTGGCTCGACTCCAGTACATGCGTTGCAAAGGAGTGACGCAGTTTATGCGGGCTGATGTGACTCGCGACAGATTGCTTCTTGCCCCACTCTTCCATGCGCTTTTGCACGCTGCGATGAGAGATACGAGTCCCTAACTTCGAGACAAACAGTGCAGGCTCACCCGGCGAAGCTAGTGCACCACGAACTTTGAGCCATTTATCAACCCACTCTTTCGCTAAACCAGAAAAAGGCGCTTTGCGTTCTTTGTCGCCTTTACCAATCACTCGGATTTCGCCTTGTCGACCCAACACATCTTTAAGATTGATACCGACCAGCTCGGCCAGTCGTAGTCCAGCACCATACATCACTTCCATCATCGCTCGGTCACGAATCGATAGCGGGTCATCCTCGTTTACGTCAAGCAGCTGCCCGACTTCATCAACATCGAGGTTTTTAGGCAAAGGACGCTGTTTGCGAGGTGCTGAAACCCCTTTAGCAGGATTGGCGGTCATTTCGCCACGCAAGACAAGGAAATCAAAGAAGCTGCGCAGTGACGATAAGCGAGTCGCAATACTGCTCGCTTTCATTCCTTCGCGCATGCCTTTACTTGCAAGTTGTCTTACCCACGCCGCATCGACTTGAGACCAATCCTTTAGTCCAAGAGTGACTAAATGAGCGGCCATGGTTTCAAGTTGTTGTTTGTAGTTACGTTGGGTGTGTAAGCTGAGTCCCTTCTCACTTCTAAGATATTCATAGAAGCGAGAGAGCGGCTTTTGAAGGCTATTAGGAAGAGGTATTTTGGGCTCTAGGCTCATTATTTATCTGCCAAGGTAAGGTGTCCGCCAAATGAGCGACAACAAGTGCTAAATGGCGTAAAAAGAGCGTGTCCATATGAGGCTGGAAGTGTCCGCCATCTTCACTAGAAAAAGCGAGTACACCCAGTGGAGATCGCTTAGCAAGGGGTAGCACTACATAAGAGCCTAGCTCTGGAACTGGATAATCACCAAACAAATCGTGTCTGTCTGCCTTTCTCAATCGCCCTAGATAAGCATCTTTGCCATTGAAATGGTTAAGTGAAAATTTCGAGTAACGCTCTTCATTCAGCTGATAAAAACCTAATTGTGAGAGAACTCGTACATGAGCTTTAAGCCCTAGTTCCAACGCTTTTTGTTCAACAGCCTTGATAACCTGAATGAAGTCACTGCATTTCAACACTTGAGTTTGCAGATCCATGAATTCATAGAAAGTTTTATCGTTATTCGCCGCTAGTGACATCAGGCCAGTGATCTCTTCTTCCAGCTCTTCGATTCTATGACGCTGACGTTTAAGCTGAATCTCAACCAGAGAAACAGCGCCCTGCTCAACATTATTAATAGCAAGGCGATCAACCAAATCTTTCCTGTTTTGAAAGAAATCTGGGTTATCACGTAAATATTCCGCAACCACCTCTGCAGTCAGAGTGTCGCCTTCAACGTAAGACAAAACCTATCCTTTATTTTTTATAAATCTATTTGTTATATCGTTATTAGCAAGAAAGCTGACCATCAAACACATGCGTTGCTGGGCCAGTCATCAACAGAGGTTTCCCAGGGCCTTGCCAGCTAATGTGTAAGTCACCACCAGGTAGACGAACCTTCACATTCTCAGCCAGTAAGCCTTGTGTTATACCAACAGCAACTGCACCACATGCGCCACTGCCACACGCCTGAGTTTCACCCGCACCACGTTCGTAGACGCGCAAGCGAACCTCTTCACGGTTAACCACTTGCATAAAGCCAGCATTAACACGCTCAGGAAAACGTTCGTGAGATTCAAGCAGCGGACCTAAGGTATCCACATCTGCTGTATCGACGTCATCAACTACGGTAACCACATGTGGGTTACCCATGCTAACAGCACCACAGAACAAGGTGTGTACGTCCGTTCTTAGGATATACGTCTTTTCTGGCTGCTTCGCCTTAAATGGAATCTTGCCCGGTTCGAACTCAGGAATACCCATGTTGACAGTGATTAAATCATTGTCTTCAATCTTAAGAACCATTTTCCCTTTCTTGGTGCTCACGTTGATGCTGTACTTATTCGTTAAGCCTTTCATGCGAACGAATCGAGCAAAACAACGTGCACCATTGCCACACTGCTCAACTTCACTGCCATCTGCATTAAATATGCGATAATGGAAGTCAGTTTCAGGATCATAGGGAGCTTCAACTACAAGTAGCTGGTCAAAACCCACACCAGTGTGACGATCCGCCAAACGACGGATCAAATCTGGAGAAAAGAAAATATTTTGAGTAATGCAGTCCACGACCATGAAATCATTGCCCAAACCATGCATTTTAGAAAAGTGGAAGTGCATAACGCTTAAAATTACTCCGGAAGAATGTTTTCAAGTTCCCACAGACTCGTAAGCTCTTCACGCTGACGAACCAAATGAGTTTTATCGCCATCAACCATCACTTCTGCCGCACGCGAACGAGTGTTGTAGTTAGATGACATTGCGAAGCCATAAGCACCAGCTGAACGAACAGCCAATAAATCGCCCTCTTCAAGAACAAGGTCGCGATCTTTACCTAGGAAGTCACCCGTTTCACATATAGGGCCAACTAAATCGTAAGTCACAGCTTCCCCCTGACGTGGGCTAACTGGAACAATATCTTGCCAAGCTTGGTAAAGTGCAGGGCGCATCAGGTCGTTCATTGCCGCATCGATAATGGCAAAGTTCTTATGCTCTGTTGGCTTAAGGAACTCGACTTTTGTTAATAATACACCAGCGTTAGCCGCAATCGCTCTTCCAGGCTCGAAAATCAGCTCTAGATCAGAATGATTGTCTAGTCGCGCCAACAAGGCTTTCGCGTAGTCAGAAGGCTGTGGTGGTAATTCATCACGATAAACCACCCCCAAACCACCGCCAACATCAAGATGCTTGATGTTGATATCGTTAGCTCGTAGTTGATCGATCAACGCAAGCAAGCGATCAGTGGCATCAATGAAAGGTTCGATATCGGTTAACTGAGAGCCGATGTGGCAATCAATACCATGGATAGACAAGTTATCGAGTGTTTTAGCAAACGCATAAACAGCAGGAGCACGATCGAAGGCGATACCAAACTTGTTATCACGCAGACCCGTAGAGATATAAGGGTGAGTATTGGCATCAACATCAGGGTTGATTCTCAGTGAAATCGGCGCTTTAACTCCAAGTTCACCGGCCACTTTATTCAGTCGCTCCAGTTCTGGCTCAGACTCTACGTTGAAACATTTAATGTTCAACTCAAGCGCTCGCTTCATTTCTGCGGCTGTTTTGCCGACACCAGAGAAAACAACTTTCGCCGGATCGCCACCTGCAGCAACCACACGCTCTAGCTCACCACCAGAAACGATGTCAAAACCAGAACCCAAACGAGCTAAGGTATTCAACACACCTAGATTCGAGTTAGCTTTAACGGCGTAACACACCAAATGAGGGTGCTCACCTACCGATGAGTCAAATGCGTTCCAGTGACGTTCTAATGTGGCACGAGAATATACATACAGCGGTGTACCATATTGCTCTGCTAGTTGTGAAAGTGCGACGTCCTCAGCCCAAAGCTGGCCATCTTCCTGATAGTTGAAGTAATCCAAAGTTCTTATCCCTTATAAATAACGATTTCTGCGTGTTTCACTTATTGTGATTGTTCAGTCTGTTGAACCTCATCAGGATCATACAAAGGACCCGTTTGACCACAACCAGAAAGTCCAATAACGGACACCATAAACAAAGCGGTAATTAGTTTTTTCATTTTGCACATCGTGATTATTAACTCAATGCCCCCTATAATCGCACCACACTCAGGAAAAGCAATAGGATAGAAAGGATGAACGAGACTGAATTTCATAAGCTGGTCGATATACAGATGCAAAACATCGAAGAAGCGATCGATGAATCAGAGGCAGATATTGATTATGAAGTGACTGGTAACGTAATGACGTTGGAGTTTGAAAACCGCAGCCAAATTATCATCAATCGCCAAGAACCAATGCGTGAGATCTGGTTAGCGTCTAAATCTGGCGGCTTTCACTTCAAGTTAGTTGACGACAAGTGGACATGTTCAAAGACGGGCATGGCGTTGTTTGAGATGGTCAAAGAAGAGTGCGAAAAGCACGCAGATGAAGAGATTAATTGGGTCTAATCATTTGTAAGCAAAACTAAAAAGGAGTGAATCAATCACTCCTTTTTTAATATCAATCAGTCTTGGTAAGACTAGATATTGACTATCTTTGAGCTCCGAGAAGCTAAAGTCGCATCGTTACGATATGGCACCACATAAGAGTTACCTTCTTCAGGGTGAACAATTTGGTAATACTGAGGTAGGTTAAAGTTAATCAACTTAGACGACACCTTCGACTCATCTTTTACTGAAGTGTAGAAAGAATTCACGCTTGCGATCATCTCATCTTTTTCACCGCTGTACTGGTGATACACCTCAACCTGATTCGACTCGTCCAATACATAAATATTGAAACCTTTGTCGGTATCCTCAAAGAAAAATTGAATTAAACCTTCACTCGCAAAACCATCAACCACTTCTGGTAGCTGATACTCTTGCTCTTTATCGAGCATCAGTAAAGGTGAACCCTTCAGCTTATTCGTCGAGATACTACGATAGAAATCGACCGAGTTTTCCAGCATCTGCACCGAAACGCCACGACGTTCAAAGAACAGACCAAACATTTTGTTTGCCAGGCGAATAGCTTTAAATCGGCGGCGCTTCTCTGGCTCAATTGGTTTTAATCGCAAGTCGATACACTCGGCAAGCAGTTGATACACCATATTACGCATCACACCGCGTAGGTTTTTGCTGTAACAGAACACATCGACCGACTCTGGCGGCAACGCATCCTGGTGCATTTTACCCAGTACCGTCTTCAGCGCGTCCAACATCGCGGTTTCGCCTTGGAAATGAAGTGTACGAACTTCATGCCAAGAGTTCCGATAAACCAGATCGACACTGCCAACTAAACTCTTACCTTCTTCACCAAAACTGAAAATATCGGCATTCTTAAGATCCACTTTTAATGCGCGACCACTTAATTCAGACGTCGGGTCATTTTCAAAGTTGATGAACATCGCCAGTTGACTGATCTCACACGGGCTCGCCAGTGCCTGCATACTCGGACGACGCTTACGCAAAGAGAAGGTATTACGTAGATCGCTCACCATTTGATAAAATTTATCGATATCAATATGAGCATCTCGAACCACAGAGTGCAAACGCGTCGACTCTGTAATTAGGCCATTAAAGAACGACCAAGCAACCAATTTACTCAAGTACTCATGGTGTTCAAGTGAAGGCTGACCGAGAATGCGATGTGCAATCAAAGGCTGTTTGTACAAGTACCAACCCGCTTTATTTGACTGACCCTGACGAACTTCGATAAAGCTCAAATCAGGCTCATGCAGATCCGGGGATATTTGTGGATTCAGTAGCGTCACTTTGCCTGGTAACACCTCAAACGCAGCGTAAAGTTTACGTGCCAAGATACTGATATCTTGCGGGCTGATAGCTGAAGTGATGTCGTTACGACGTGCAAATTGAATCAGGTTACGATAGCTCAGCATCAAGGCATCAAGCAGCGCATGGTGCACCACTTTAACCTGCTCAACCTTCCAGTTACGGCGGTTGTCGAGCTCAGCAATGGTTTCATGTCCCCAGTTCCAAGATTTAGTCATCTCGGTTAAGGCTTCACGACGCCATGCGACAGAACCAATACCCGCATCTCGTGACAACTTCTCGTGGGTCTTAAGATAGAAGCAGCGTCTCACCAAATCCAATCGAGTATGGTCGTTGATACGTTCTAGGTAGCGAGTTACCTTCTCAAGCATCAGATAGTAGCTATCCATGCCATACAGATCAGGTTCATCTGCGAAGAAACGACGCTTGGTGTCAATACTAAGCAGTTGGGTGTTTGGGTATTCCCATGAATAAGCTTCTAACAGGATCGCCTTCAACACCGATTTATACGGTGAGTCGATACTCTTATAGAGCTGCCACAGGTTTGAACCAAAGTACTCTTCAGCAGGAATACTGTTCAGCTTGCCGAAATCGATCCACTGCGAGCAATCAAGATAACCATCGTTACATAAACCTTGGACATACTCGTCATAGCACTCCTCCATTTCTGGCGGGATGATTTGCCACAACAAACGCTGGCCAGCCAAACGAACGGCTGAGCGATAGAACTCATCAAGCAGTAGTAAGTGCTGTGAAGAACCACAGTTATCACCGGTCATCTCTTCAGAATGATTCGAGCGGAAACGCTCTTCATCCATCAAAAAGAAGTTTGCTTCAACCCCTAAGGTTTCAGCCCAATCAGTAATAAGCAGACATTTATTGGTCAGACTATCGCGAGATGCGCCATCCATATCTGGAGATACACACACCCAGATATCAAGATCACTTGAGGTACTTTGACCAATAGACGAAGTACTACCCATGGTGTACAAACCCAAGATTGCTGGTTCAGCGGCCTCGGTAAGTTTTCCGCCCAGAGTTAATTCACTATCAGAGACAAATTGCTTTTGGAATTCATTAAGCGTGAAGCTACGAATTCCAAAAGGAACTTGTTGGTCATAATAACCAGGCATCATCGGATGATTGAAATGAAGCAGCGCGGGGATAAGGTTAAAAACTCGCTGGCCCTGCACATTCATCAACGCCAACGCACGATCAATGCGCTGCTGATTTAGATTGTCTAATCGTTTAATCAAAGTTTGAGTGTAAGCCTGCAAGGTAAGTCCTTGGTTTGAGATTAAGTGTACTTCTGTTTAGTTACTGAACGAAAGCAGCAACAAAACGTGATCAATTTAACACTTTTACCCTTATCGGTAAAGCAAAGGACGCCGTCATACTTACGAATCCCTTGATGACTGAAAGTAAAACTCGCGGCGCCGTAGTGTCCTCTTTATTGACTATTTCTAATAATAGCCCATGTTTCAAATGAGATACCAATCACACTATTTTGGTGAACTCATGAAATTCCCTCTGCTATCAAAGTATCGAATGATCAAACAGTAAGAATTTTCGCCTCACAATGGTAGGATTAGCCAATTACAGAACCTATATCGGAAACACCATGACAAATTCAGCACCAATCCGTATCGCGACCAGAAAAAGCCCTCTTGCCCTTTGGCAGGCATACTTTGTAAGGGATGCACTGCAAGCTGCTCACCCTGGTTTAGAGGTTGAGTTGGTAACTATGGTGACCAAAGGTGACATCATCCTAGACACGCCACTTGCTAAAGTAGGCGGTAAAGGGCTATTCGTTAAAGAACTTGAAGTAGCAATGCTAGAAGGTCGTGCTGATCTAGCGGTTCACTCAATGAAAGACGTACCGGTCGACTTCCCTGAAGGTCTAGGTCTAGTAACTATTTGTGAGCGCGAAGATCCTCGTGATGCTTTCGTATCAAATACTTACAACAACATCGATGAGTTACCACAAGGTGCAGTTGTAGGTACATGCAGCCTGCGTCGTCAATGTCAGTTGCTAGAATACCGCCCAGATCTCATCATCAAAGAACTGCGTGGCAACGTTGGTACTCGTCTAGGTAAACTCGATGATGGTCAATACGATGCTATCGTGTTGGCAGCAGCTGGCCTTAAGCGATTAGAGCTAGAAGAGCGTATCCGTAGCTTTATCGAACCTGAACAGTCTCTACCTGCTGTAGGGCAAGGCGCTGTTGGTATTGAGTGTCGTCTAGATGATGAACGTCTAATCAAGCTTCTTGAGCCACTGAACCACAAAGACACAGCCGATCGTGTGCTATGCGAACGTGCAATGAACCTAACTCTAGAAGGTGGTTGTCAGGTTCCTATCGGTAGCTACTCATTATTAGATGGCGATAATATCTGGCTACGTGCATTAGTAGGCGAACCAGATGGTTCTAAAATGGTTCGTGGTGAGATCTCTGGCCTTCGCAAAGATGCAGAAGCACTTGGCGTTACTCTGGCAAATCAATTGCTGGATGATGGCGCGAGAGAAATCTTAACCAAGCTATACGCAGACCAAGAATAACTATGACAGTGTTGGTGACTCGTCCCGGTTCAGAGGGACAATCGCTTTGCCAACAACTAGCGGATGAAGGGATTCAAGCAATCCATCATCCGCTTATTCGTATCGTTGATAATCCACACTCATCGGATTTAAGCACCCAGCTTAATAACAGCGATATCATTATTGCAGTCAGTCACCACGCCGTGACCGCTGCCCAAAACATCCTTTCGAAAACTTCAGCTATTTGGCCAACTTCGCCGCTTTATCTTGGCGTTGGTCAAAAAACTGCGCACGTTTTAAGCAAAGTTAGTAAACAAAAAGTAAACTATCCCAAAGTGAGTGATAGTGAACATCTTCTCAAACTTACTGAACTTAATGGCGTAGATAATAAATCCATTTTGATACTGCGTGGAAATGGTGGGCGTGAGCTCATTAGAGATTCTCTACTCAATCGAGGTGCACAAGTCTCTTATTGTGAGACCTACCGTAGAGAATATATTCCTATTAGCGACCACAATACCTATCAAACATGGATAAACAAAAAAACGTCCAAAGTTGTCATCACTAGTCAGGAACAATTGGAGTATCTCTGCTCAATTACCCCTGATGAGTATTTGGCTTGGCTTTCAACAAGACATTTATTTGTCCCAAGCCAGCGCATAGTAGAACGAGCACAACAACTCGGCTTCTCAAACGTGACCAATACTCACAGTGCTACGAACCAAATATTACTGGCTGCTCTCCGGCCCTAGCTAGAACAGGAAATAAGCATGACAAGCAAAAAAAATAATGAGCATATTGAACCTGAAAAGAAACAAGACACTCAGCCAGTAGTTGTTGAAAACGAAAAAGCTGACTCTACAGAGACAAAACAGCCTGAACAAAAACTTGATGCCTCTGCGTCAAATACCGCTCAAAATGAACAGCCTCAAGCTGAACATAAAGAGCAAATAGAGAGAGAAGAAAAGCAAGGTAAGCGCGGTGTAAAACTAGGCGCTATTGCGATCGCTATTTCAATTATCTTCAGTAGCGGTATCGCCTTTCAAATGCAGCAAAAGAGCGCTGAGTACTCGGCTCAAATCGCTGCTCTTCAAGCACAACTGCAAAATACTCAATCTGCAGTAAATAAAGACCTACAAACCATCAAGCAAGAGACAATCCAAGAAGCATCACATGCGGTGGAGAAAACTCAAGTCGTGCAATCTCAGCAACAGAAGAGCATTCAAAGCCTACAGCTAGCGGTTGCTGATGTTAAAGGTCGCCGTCCAAATGACTGGTTGCTTGCTGAAGCTGATTACCTTGTGAAACTAGCAGGACGTAAACTGTTCCTCGAGCATGATGCCGTTAGTGCAACCAAACTAATGGAAAGCGCCGATCAACGTATCGCCGCACTGAACGACCCAAGCTTGGTCTCTCTTCGTCAATCAATGACCAATGACATTACTAAGCTTCGCACTATTCCTCTTATCGACCGTGATGGCTTAGTTCTTCGTATCACAAGCCTACAACAACAAGTCGATACGCTGCCGCTTGCCAATGCGATTCTTCCAGAAGCTGCGGTTGTTGAGAAAAAAGCCGTATCGCAAGATATCAATGATTGGCAGAACAACCTGATGACGTCGATGAAAGATTTTTCAGAAAACTTCATCACATTCCGCAGTCGTGATGGTGAAGTTATTCCTCTACTCTCTCCTGAGCAACACTTTTACCTGCGTGAGAATATCAAGGGCAAACTAGAGACCGCAATTCGCGCTGTCTACAAAGAACAAGGCGATATCTACAGTGCAGCACTACAAACAGCTAACGAGTGGTCGAAGTCGTACCTAAACCAAGATAACAACTCAGTGATTGAGTTTGAGAAGGCGATTAAACAGTTAAGTGAGCAGAATATCTCTGTGAAATACCCTGTAAAACTTGAGTCTCAAAATGAGTTGTCAGATGTTATACGTGAGCGCCTACGTCGTGAAGTCACTGTTATGACCACGGAGGAAAAATAATGATTCGTTGGATTTTTCTTTTTCTCGTTCTCGGAGCTGGGTTAATTGTTGGTACTCAGTTCTCTGGTCAACAAGGCTACGTTCTGATCTCAATTGCGAATAAGACCATTGAGATGAGCGTGACAACACTGGTTATCTTTGTCATTGCTCTTCTAGCTGCTCTATTCGGCTTAGAGTACCTATTTAAAAAGCTTATGTACGCAAGCTCGACAACTTGGAACTGGTTCAGTGTTCGTAAACTAAAGCGCTCTCGTCGTTATACCAATGAAGGCATCATCAAGCTTCTTGAAGGTGACTGGAAAGGCGCAGAGAAGAAGGTAACTCGTTGGGCTAACCACCACGACATGCCGCTACTTTGTTATTTAGTCGCTTCTCAAGCTGCTCACGAACAAGGCAATACAAGTGAGCGTGATAAGTACATCGAGCTTGCTAGCCAACAAGAGGACTCTCTATTGGCAGTTGAGCTAACGAAAGCAAAACAACAGATCAGTGAGTCAAACTACGAAGCCGCATTCGATACACTTTCAACATTGAAAGGTTCGTACCCGAATAACACCGCCGTACTTGGCCTGCTAAAAGCCACTTACATGCAGCTTAAGCTGTGGCAGCCACTGTTAGAGCTAACGCCTAAGCTGGCTAAGAACAAGCTTCTTACACCTGATGAACAAGTTGAGCTGGAACAGAAAGCACAATGTGGTTTGCTTCACGATGTGGCACAGCAGCAAGGTAGCGAAGGTTTAATCAGTCATTGGAATAAGCTTTCAAGAAAGCAAAAACAAAGCTCTCACCTTGTTTCCTGTTTTGTGAAGCAACTGATCGCTCGTAAAGCTGATTCAGAAGCCTTCACAGTGATTAAAGAAAACATTGCGAAGAGTGGTTCAAATGAGCTCTACATGTTGCTTCCTGAGCTAAATCTTGCCGATCACCACCCAGTAGTTGTGATGCTAGAGCGCGCCATCAGTAAAGATGGTAGCAATGCCGAAGCACACAGCGCATTGGCTCAATTCTACCTAAGAGAACAGAAGTGGGCAGAAGCGCAAAGTCACTTTGAAAAAGCACTAGCACTTCGCTCTAATGTTTCAGATTACGGATACCTATCTGATGCACTAGAGAAGCAGAACCTAACGAAAGCAGCCCATGAAGTTTCTCGTAAGGCACTCGCTCTCGTTCAACCAGCGTAATTCAAAACGACTCAAACTAAGCCGATGTCTAGCCTCGGCTTTTTTGTATCTGTTATTTGCCCCTAGATAACTTCTACAACACATCTCATCGAACCCTACGCGTCCAACGCCACGCCACCAAACTAACTATTAAATTACGCAATGGAGCCTCTCAAATACACGGAGAACTACTTTAATTATTTCTGTATGTAGTTTTGCGATTTTTATAAACAAGCCCTAAGAAGAGGCTCGAGAGGAATCATAAAGAAAAGTAACGCCTGTAAGCTGAAGAGTAAAAGGAGCTCACTTTGAGAGAAGACATTTAAAGATATTCACCAACAGACCGAAAGCCACGTTAAATCACGCTGAATTAGCAATTAAATGGCCATCAATATTCCAACTATAAAACGCTAAAGCCGGGGCTTCACGTAACTGCTTAATAGGTTCATCTATTAAGCAATAGAGATATAGCAAGAGTTGCCGAACCAGCAAAACCTTGTGACTAAAGACGAGACATCTTTATCAACCAGTTCAAATTAGTAAGAAGTAAACCTCACTAAGACATTCTCTAAAGGTTAATCATTGAATCGATAGCCACAAATATCAACTAACGCAATCAAGCGCTTCTAGAAAGAGCAAGACTTTTATAATAAGTGTTGGAATATCAGAGCTCGAGATCAACGGACAACGCTTCTACAAAACTCGAAGTTGAATAATAAGATTCATATGCCGGAAACAACGAAAGCCTAGTCGTCAGACTAGGCTTTCTAATATGTGCCGGAATAGCGTGAAGTGTAGGGTCTCGATGCCTTTACAGCACTCATACAATCTACAAGCAAAACTCTTTTCTTCAAATGTAAAAAAGCC
>NZ_JBFRLX010000014.1:0-17551 GCF_041470165.1 Vibrio sp. 10N.286.46.A8 | reverse complement strand
GCTTTTTGAAATCTATTAGCTGATTAGTCTTGGTCACCAAGCAGCACAGAGTCTAGTGCGATAACCATCATGTCGTTGAAAGTCGTTTGACGTTCATCTGATGTGGTTTGCTCACCAGTTTTGATGTGATCAGAAACAGTACAAATAGTCAGAGCTTTTGCGCCGTATTCAGCACATACACCATAGATACCCGCCGCTTCCATCTCTACGCCGACAATGCCGTACTTGTCCATGACTTCGAACATTTCAGGATCTGGCGTGTAGAACAACTCAGCCGAGAATAGGTTGCCAACCTTTACGTCTACACCACGCGCTTTGGCTGCATCTTCTGCCGCACGCACCATTTTGTAATCCGCAATAGCCGCGAAGTCATGACCTTTAAAGCGAATACGATTCACTTTTGAGTCGGTACACGCACCCATGCCGATAACCACATCGCGTACTTTGATACCTTCGCTCACTGCACCACAACTGCCGACACGAATGATCTTTTTCACACCAAAGTCTTTGATCAGCTCAGTCGCGTAAATAGAACAAGATGGAATGCCCATACCATGTCCCATTACCGAAACCTTACGGCCTTTGTAAGTCCCCGTGTAACCAAACATGTTACGAACATCGCACACTTGAACCACTTCTTCTAGGAAGGTTTCAGCGATGTATTTTGCACGTAACGGATCGCCGGGCATTAGAACTACGTCAGCGAAATCACCCATTTCAGCATTAATATGTGGAGTAGCCATTGAAAATATCCTTAATCTCAAAACAAAAAAAAGAGAGAGGTTCCCCTCTCTCTTCGTTAACTATTATAGAAAGCTTGTACCGTGTCCCATTGGCGATGTGCCAAAGTAAGACGCTAAGCTTTGACCGATATCAGCGAAGGTATCGCGACGGCCTAGAGAGCCAGCAGGAACCTTGTTTCCGTAAACAATCACAGGGATATGTTCACGAGTATGGTCAGTACCTGGCCATGTCGGATCACAACCGTGGTCAGCAGTTAGGATAAGTACATCATCTTCTTTCATCATATCGATGATTTCATTGATACGGCCATCGAAGTACTCAAGTGCCGCTGCGTAACCTGCAACATCACGGCGATGACCGTAAGCTGAGTCGAAATCAACGAAGTTAGTGAACACGATAGTGTTGTCGCCCGCTTCAGTGATCGCTTCTTTAGTTGCTTCAAATAGCGCAGGAATACCTGTTGCTTTCGTTTTCTGAGTAATACCACAACCTGCGTAGATATCAGAGATCTTACCGATTGAGTGAACGTTACCGCCCTTCTCATCAACCAACTTCTGAAGAACTGTCGCCGCTGGCGGCTCAACAGAAAGGTCACGACGGTTACCAGTACGTTCGAACTGACCTTTACCTGGGCCAATGAACGGACGCGCAATAACACGGCCGATGTTGTAGTCTTCTAGCTCTTCACGAGCAATCTGACAAAGGTCTAATAAGTTCTGTAGACCGAATGTCTCTTCATGACATGCGATTTGGAAAACAGAGTCTGCTGAAGTGTAGAAGATTGGCAAGCCACTCTTCATGTGTTCTTCACCCAGGTTATCTAAGATTTCTGTACCAGATGAGTGACAGTTACCTAAGAAGTCAGATAAACCTGCACGCTCAAGGATGCGGTCAGTCAGTTCTTTTGGAAAGCTGTTTTCTTTGTCGGTGAAGTAGCCCCAGTCAAACAATACCGGTACACCTGCGATTTCCCAGTGACCTGATGGCGTGTCTTTACCAGAAGACAGCTCAGCAGCGTGACCGTACGCGCCAATGATCTCAGCGTCTGCGTCCATACCAGGAGCAAAGCGACCTGTAGACTCTTTGTGAGCCATAGCTAAACCTAGCTTAGACAGGTTTGGCAGCGTTAGTGGACCTTTACGATCCGCATTGTCTGCAAGACCTTGCTCACAATGGTCAGCAATGTGACCCATAGTGTCTGAACCTACATCACCGAATGTGTCCGCATCTGCTGTTTCGCCGATACCGAATGAATCTAAAACTAAAATAAATGCTCTTTTCATTTTCTTCACCAACTTATTGCTCTTTGCACCAGAACTCTGTTTATCGGCATACACAAGGTATGCCGATACCTGTTATTTACAC
The DNA here is from genome assembly GCF_041470165.1 of Vibrio sp. 10N.286.46.A8. NCBI lineage: Bacteria > Pseudomonadati > Pseudomonadota > Gammaproteobacteria > Vibrionales > Vibrionaceae > Vibrio > Vibrio sp. 10N.286.46.A8. Next base: position 15,442 of record NZ_JBFRLX010000014.1, on the reverse strand, counting down.
GTCTTCAGAACGAATCTGACGGTAAACGTCTGGCGTTGCTGTATATTCTCCACCCACAGTGATTGCATTTTGTAATGCTTTTGCAGCTTCTTGCCACTGTTGTTCATTGCGAGCATGAATCATTGCTAATGGTTTATCGTCGCTTGCTACTTCGCCAAGGCGAATGAAGCTATCAAAACCGACTGCGTAATCAATGCTGTCTGTTGCTACGCGGCGACCACCGCCCATACCAACGACAGCCATACCAATTGCACGCGTATCCATCGCTGATACTACACCGCTTTCTAGCGCGTACACTGGTTTAACAATTTCTGCTTTTTCTAGGTAGTTATCGTAGTTCGTTACGAAATCAGTTGGACCACCAAGGCCCGCTACCATTTTACCGAAGCACTCTGCTGCTTTACCGTTATCCAGTACTGCCATCAGTTTTTCACGCGCTTCGTCTGAATCTTTTGCAAGGTTACCCAGAACCAGCATTTCAGCACACGATGCCATCGTAATTTCTAGCAAACGAGGGTTACGATATTCGCCGGTTAGAAATTGAACCGCTTCACGTACTTCTACTGCGTTACCCGCTGAAGAAGCCAGAACTTGGTTCATGTCCGTTAGGATTGCCGTTGTTTTAGTACCCGCGCCGTTTGCTACTGCAACGATAGATTTTGCTAACTCTTCAGACGCTTCGTAAGTCGGCATGAATGCGCCTGAACCTACTTTTACGTCCATCACTAGAGAATCAAGACCAGCAGCCAATTTTTTAGACAGAATTGAAGCTGTGATCAACGATATGTTGTCGACTGTTGCCGTGATATCTCGAGTCGCGTAAACGCGCTTATCAGCCGGCGCTAAATCGCCAGTTTGGCCGATGATCGCTACGCCAGCTTCTTTGGTTACAGCACCAAACACATCGTTGGTTGGTGTAATATTGTAACCAGGGATAGATTCAAGTTTGTCTAGCGTACCGCCAGTGTGACCTAAACCACGACCAGAGATCATTGGAACGAAACCACCACATGCTGCCACCATAGGGCCAAGCATCAGAGAAGTTACGTCACCAACACCACCAGTAGAGTGCTTATCAACGATTGGGCCATCAAAGTTCATGTGGCTCCAGTCAATCACCATGCCCGAATCACGCATTGCACACGTCAGTGCGATACGTTCTGGCATCGTCATTTCATTAAAAAAGATAGCCATTGCGAATGCGGCAATTTGGCCTTCAGAAACGGTATTTTTAGCCACGCCTTGAATGAAGAAGTTAATTTCTTCAGTCGTTAGGACTTCACCATCACGTTTTCTGCGAATAATTTCTTGAGGTAGATACATTAGTGCCTCCCAAACTCTAGTGAGTATGGTTTGTAGGGAAAGAGGTAATATGGAGTGACTTAACGCCACTCCATCAAACAGACTTTATTGTTATACCCGATAGGGAAATTAGTATGCTGCTGGATCAGCAGTTTGGTCTGTCACTTCTAATGTATTAAGAAGGTTAGTCAGTAGGCTTGAAGCGCCAAAACGGTAGTGCATGTTGTCTGCCCACTCAGCGCCTAGTAGCTCATCAGCCATTGCTAGGTAAGCTTGAGCATCTTCAGCTGTACGCACGCCACCAGCTGGTTTGAAACCAACTGTTTTAGCTACGCCCATGTCACGAATAACTTCAAGCATCATGCGTGCGTACTCAGGAGTCGCGTTTACTGGCACTTTACCTGTTGAAGTTTTGATGAAGTCTGCACCGGCTTCGATACAGATTTGAGAAGCTTTCTTGATCAGTGCTTCTTCTTTAAGTTCACCTGTTTCGATGATCACTTTAAGCGTGATGTCACCACAAGCGGCTTTACACTGTTTAACTAGCTCAAAACCCACTTCTTCGTTGCCAGCAATAAGAGCACGGTATGGGAATACTACGTCAACTTCGTCTGCGCCGTACGCTACCGCTGCTTTTGTTTCAGCAACAGCAATTTCGATGTCGTCATTACCATGAGGGAAGTTAGTTACAGTCGCGATGCGTACTTCTGGAGTACCTTGCTCACGCAACGCCTTTTTAGCTGCTGGGATGAAGCGAGGGTAAATACAGATTGCAGCGGTGTTGCCAACTGCAGTCTTCGCGTCATGACAAAGTGCCACTACTTTTTCAGTAGTATCGTCGTCATTTAGCGTAGTTAGGTCCATAAGTTTAAGTGCACGTAGAGCTGCTGCTTTTAAATCGCTCATTTCTATCTCCGATCAATATATTCAAATAGTTAACTACTTCACCATCCATCCAGTATAGATGGATATTTTAGTAATGCTCAGTAGTCACAAATGAACGGACTTGGTTCCCTGAAGACTTGATAACTTTCGCTACCAATTGCAATCCTTGTCACCGCACAGTACCAGTTTGGTCTATGGCACAACAAATCAGTCATGTTGTGTCTAACATCTATAGTGTATTGCTAATATAGCGTATTGCTAAGTTTGGCTTAATCCCAGAAGAATAACGTTCGAGCTAACCTCAATGTTACTTTCTTGCCAGCAGAGACATCCTATCCCTTTAGCTAATACATTATAGGTATCCATCAATAAATTGTAGTGCTCCTTAGAACGCAAACGGTTTGTATCTCAAAAAAACATTCTAGACCCATTTTCGACTCCAAGCATTCACTCATGCTAATGCTCAAAATCACTAGGCCCAAAAACAAAAAAGCCCCGCAGCAATTTCTTGCTACGGGGCGATATTATTATGGCGTCTATATATCGATTTCTAACTGATTAGAAAGACAGGAAGAAGCCAGCAATTGTTGCTGCCATCAGGTTAGATAGAGTACCAGCTACAACCGCTTTAACACCCATACGTGCGATGTCGTGACGACGGTTTGGAGCAATACCACCTAGACCACCTAGAAGAATCGCAATTGAAGAAAGGTTTGCGAAACCACATAGAGCGAACGAGATAATTGCTTGAGTCTTAACAGACATTACTTGACCAGTCGCTTCAACGATTTGAGCGTTTTCACCGATGTATGGTACGAAGTTTAGGTATGCAACGAATTCGTTAACAACTGTCTTCTGACCAATGAAAGAACCAGCAATAGTTGCTTCTTCCCATGGAACACCAATGATGAATGCTAACGGTGCGAAGATCCAACCTAGAAGAAGTTCTAGAGTTAGGTTTTCCATACCGAACCAACCACCGATGCCACCTAGGATACCGTTGATAAGAGCGATTAGACCGATGAATGCTAGTAGCATTGCACCAACGTTAAGTGCTAGTTGTAGACCAACTGACGCACCGCCAGCAGCTGCATCGATAACGTTAGCAGGCTTGTCGTCGCCACCGTCGATGTCTGAACCTAGGTTCTCGTCAACTTCATCAGTTTCAGGCTTGATGATTTTAGCGAATAGTAGACCACCTGGTGCTGCCATGAATGACGCTGCTACTAGGTACTCTAGAGGTACACCCATAGATGCGTAACCCGCTAGTACACCACCAGCAACAGACGCTAAACCACCACACATTACTGCGAATAGTTCAGAGTTAGTCATTTTAGGAACAAATGGACGAACAACTAGAGGCGCTTCCGTTTGACCAACGAAGATGTTTGCAGCTGCAGACATAGACTCGGCGCGAGAAGTACCTAGAGCTTTCTGAAGACCACCACCAAGAACCTTGATTACAACTTGCATCGCACCAATGTAGTAAAGTACAGAGATAAGAGCAGAGAAGAAGATTAGTGTTGGTAGAACTTGGAATGCAAAGATGAATCCGATACCGTCAACTGAGAAGTTAACAAGGCTACCAAATAGGAAGCCAGTACCATCTTTACCGTAGTCGATCACGTTTGCTACACCAGCAGAGAAACCTGCAAGTAGATCACGACCCCAAGGGATGTAAAGTACGAATGCACCAAGTGCGAATTGGATAGCGAAAGCGCCACCCACTGTTCTTAGATTAATTGCTTTGCGGTTGTCGGATAGTAGTACTGCGATTGCAATCAGTGCAACCATTCCGACGAGGCTCATAAACAGGCTCATAGTTTATGACTTCCTTATTAGTTATTTATTGGCGTGTTACAAAATGGGGCTATAAAGCGGAGGCAATTATACTCATGCGACCACTAATAAAGTAATGCCGTCCTCACACTTTCGTAGAAGATTCATGTACCATTCACACGTAAATGTGAGCCGAATCACAAGCCAAGTGCAATTTACGCAAACGATAAACAAAAACCTTCGATTTTATTCACATATACCGAATGCGCGATGGCTATTTTGCCAAATTTGCGCTGCAACCGATTGCTTCGGTTCTTTTCTAAGCAAAAACAGTTCATTTAAGATCGTAACTAAATACTTGGAATGATTAACATTTCCTTGTTTTCCATGCATGGGCATATCCGGGGCATCCGTTTCTAATACCAGGCACTCAAGAGGCAGTTTTGAGATAGTGGTGCGTGTTTTTTGTGCTCTTGGGTAAGTAATCGTTCCACCGACACCAATATAGAAACCAAGCTGAATCCACGCCAAAGCCTGCTGTTCGCTCCCTGAAAATCCATGAATCACGCCACCCAAAGTAAATTTATACTGCTTTATTAGCTCAATAAGTCGGTTAAAAGACTTCCTTTCATGGATGATTAAAGGCAGCTTAAACGCCTTAGCTAGCTCTATTTGTTGAATGAAAAAACGCTCTTGTTTCTCCCGTGCAACATCGACAAAAAAGTCGAGACCACACTCTCCTATCGCAACACATTGACTGGTTTTTGATGAGAGTAATTGGCGAAGTTCCGAAAATTGCTCGTCATTGGCTTGCTCTAATAAGTAAGGATGAAAGCCTAATGCGTAATAAACATTAGGGTAAGATTGAGCGATTTCATCAAGCTTCCTCCAGTTACTTTGGCCAATAGAAGGGATGATTAACTTCTCGACTTGCGCCTGTTTCGCTTCTTTAACGTAACCTTCAATACCTTTATCAAGTGAAAAACCTTGCTCAAAAATATCAAAGTCCGCATGGCAATGGGTGTCAAACAGCGGAAATTCACTTAATTCTGGTGTCATCTTCCCTACTCTCTGTTTGTTGTCCTTGAGGATCACGGCGATAAGCCACGCAGCTGCGCTTATTTTCAGGCGTTAAGCCAAGCTCTTCGCACCACTTATCGTATTTCTTAATCCAAGCTTTTATCCAACTGAACATACTTACCTTAAGCCTCTAACCTCAAAAGACACGAATAAAAAAACGCCTATTGCAGAACAATAGACGTTTTTGTTTAACTCGAATAGAGCGCAGAGTGATTAGTGCTCGCGCGTCGCTCGGAATTGAACTTCTGGGAAACGTTCAGAAGCTAGGTTCAAATTTACCATAGTCGGTGCGATGTAAGATAGGTTATCACCACCATCTAACGCTAGGTTAGCTTGGCTCTTACGTTTGAACTCTTCTAGTTTCTTAGCGTCATCACATTCAACCCAACGTGCAGTTGCAACGTTCACACCTTCGTAAATCGCTTCAACGTTGTATTCCGCTTTCAAGCGCGCTACAACCACATCAAACTGAAGTACACCAACTGCACCAACGATCAGATCGTTATTTTGCAAAGGACGGAATACTTGAACCGCGCCCTCTTCAGAAAGCTGAACCAAGCCTTTTAGAAGTTGCTTCTGCTTCAATGGATCGCGCAGACGAATACGACGGAATAGCTCAGGCGCAAAGTTAGGAATACCTGCGAACTTCAAGCTTTCGCCTTGAGTAAAAGTATCGCCAATCTGAATTGTGCCGTGGTTATGCAGACCAATGATGTCACCCGCGTATGCTTTTTCAGCACGCGCACGGTCACCCGCCATGAAGGTTACCGCATCTGAGATACTCACGTTCTTACCAGTACGAACATGGTTCATCTTCATACCTTGGTCGTAAGTACCCGATACGATACGCATGAATGCGATACGGTCACGGTGTTTTGGATCCATGTTTGCTTGGATCTTAAATACGAAACCAGAGAACTTCTCTTCAGTTGCTTCAACATCACGCTCATTCGCTTGACGCGTTTGAGGTGCTGGAGCCCATCGAGTTAGGCCGTCAAGCATATGGTCAACACCGAAGTTACCCAATGCAGTACCGAAGTAAACTGGAGTCAACTCGCCAGCAAGGAACAGTTCGTGATCAAACTCAGGACATGCGCCAATAACCAATTCAAGCTCTTCACGAACGCTGCTCGCCAGATCTTCGCCAACAGCTTCGTCTAGTTCAGGGTTATCTAGACCTTTGATAATGCGAACTTCTTGGATCTCATGGCCGTGGCCAGATTCATACAAGATCGTTTCATCACGGTGAATGTGGTAAACGCCTTTAAACTCTTTACCACAACCGATAGGCCAAGAGATTGGAGCACAAGCCATACCTAGCTCGCTTTCCACTTCATCTAGCACTTCCATTGGGTCACGAACATCACGGTCAAGTTTGTTCATAAACGTTACGATTGGTGTATCACGTAAACGCGTTACTTCCATCAGTTTACGAGTACGATCCTCGACACCTTTCGCAGCATCGATAACCATCAAACAAGAGTCAACCGCGGTTAATGTACGGTACGTATCTTCCGAGAAATCTTCGTGTCCAGGAGTATCGAGTAGGTTGACTAGACAATCGTTGTATGGGAATTGCATTACAGACGTAGTTACCGAGATACCACGTTCTTTTTCCATCTCCATCCAGTCAGATTTAGCGTGCTGGTTAGAGCCACGGCCTTTTACGGTACCCGCTTTTTGAATCGCGTTTCCGAATAAAAGAACTTTTTCAGTAATCGTGGTTTTACCCGCATCCGGGTGAGAGATAATCGCAAACGTTCTACGTTTGCTCACTTCTTGTTGGAAAGACATAGTCGCCCTTTGCTGATCTAAAGCGTAAAAAGGGCAAGTAGATAATACTTGCCCTTGAATTCTGTGTGCGGATTATACAGAAAGCGTGTCACTTTCTAAAGGGTCAGTTTACACCCTATTTTGTGGCTCATTCCGGAGCTAGCGGTCTAGTTCGCGAAAAGACGTAACATGACTAGCTAAAAGACATAAAAAGATAGCTCATAATGATGGCATCTTCATTGCCTTGCTTGGTTGGATAATAGTTACGACGGCGGTCGACTTCATTAAAGCCAGCCTTCTCGTAAAGATTAAAAGCATTCACATTACTTTCGCGAACTTCCAGCCAAGCACTTTCCGCGTCAGCTTGTTCACACATATCGAGAAAGTGCTCAACCAAAGCCTTACCGTAACCTTTGCCTTGCTGCTTAGGGTCAACCGCTATCGTCAGCAAAGTAACCTCACCGACAATGTTCTGAGCATAGAAATAGCCGACAACCTTTCCATCGACTTCTAAAACACGGTGGCTGCCTCCACGACTATTAAGATCACGGATCATATTTTCAGACCAAGGATGAGAATGCGCGGTCTGCTCAATTTGCCAAATTGCGTCTAGGTGTTGTTCTGAAGTGGGTAAAAGTTGATTAGTCATAAGCACAAATTTGTTGCCATAAGTCGCGGCGATGTTGGTTATTACCGTTAATGTCAGACAGTAATGGAGATTGAAGTGTTTTTGCCTTCAGTTCATGGGCAGATTCGCAACCAGCAAACCATACCCATTCAACCGAACTTAAATCCACAGCAGACAAGTGTTGCGGTTGAAGGTGTAAAGCTTGAGATAAGTCGAGCTTGATACTTTTGAGTACTCGCTCAAACATCACGGCGAGATCATCCTGAGGTTTTTCTGGTGAAACCAACAGTAACTTGCAATCATTCGATAACAGAGTCAATTCAGATTCATAACCAGCCAAACGCTCTGGGTGACTTAACTCCCATTGGCTAATGCCCATCTCTTGTAGATATTGCGCGTGTGTTTGTGACATATCTAGCGGTCGTAACCTTTGGTTTGTTGGTATTAATATTCTTCGAGTGAACTTAAACGGTGCTCATTGGGGCTGATACTAACAAAAAATAAAGGAGCATCAAGCTCCTTTATTTAGACTAAATCAGTTTGTATCTTATTGAGTGGTAAATCAGCTTATAAGTCGTTGAACTCTGGGCTGTAAGCAATTTCACCAGAATGCCCAGCAAACGCCCCTTCTACCAACTCAATCGCTTGAAAAGCGCCTTCAGGCACATCCCAAACACAACTCAGGCCAAATTCGCTCGCCGCCTTGAAACCAAAACGACCGTAGTAAGCAGGATCACCGAGTACAACACAGGCTGGGTAACCAAAATCTACCAAAGTAGAAAATGCGTCTTCAACCAGTGATTTGGCAATGCCTTGATTGCGGAACTCTTCTTTCACGGCGAGAGGTGCGAGCCCCTGCCAGTTATGATCGTCACCATCAAGAGTAAGAGGGCTAAACATCAGGTGACCAACCACCTCCCCTTCATCAGAACAAGCCACCAGCGATAGCGTTAAATGGCTATTCTCACGCAAGCTCATAACCAAATTAGCTTCTGCATCCGTTTCAAAAACAGATTTCAATAAACGATCGATGACAAGTATATCTGCCGGTGCTTCAGTTCGAATAAGCATTCATTACCTCACTTTGTGTATCTGGGGATTGTACTCCCTTCTGCACAAAATCAGCTAATTGATTTAACAAAGTTTTCATAGGAGTCGGCAATAAGTCTAAATCGACGCTATCCATCAAATTTTTCACTTCCAAGCCTAGCTCGGTATCGCCCTCAATAGACAGTCGACGTTGGAAGAAAAGCGTATCTGGGTCTTCTTTTCGCCCAGCAATCAACACGAGATCATTTAGATTGCCACTAAAACTCACATCTTCATTGACCTCTTTATCAGCGACAACTAGTTGCTCATTTTTGTAGCTAATACACCAACTTAACCCCATATCTTTTATTGAAACTTTAAGCCACTTGTCTTCTAAGAACTCAAAATCACCATCCTCTAAAGCCTCCTTGAATACATTTTTCAATGCTTCTAATAAGGCTTTTTTTTGTACTGATTTTGGTAATAACTGGACTGGAGATCGCAAAATTGATGCGGCATTTTGAACTAGTTGAGTGCGTATCTTGTTTATCACGTGACTTATCCGTAACTTTGTCAATAATATAGAAAGCATCATAGATGATGTTGAGATCTCAGTTACTGTTATGTATCAAATTAATTCAGTTTGATGCTCGACCTTTAATATATTGATAATCACAGTTATAGTAACTCTGGTCATGAAAATCACAGCGAATCGCTGCACTCACAAGTAAACATCGATAGCTGAACAAAAAGTAATCAATGTTTATCGATAGTGAATATTCAAGCTCTTGGAGAATTGGTAGTACTTTGATGCCTCCCCAGCAACTACAACATTGGTTTACACAGCTTACTGCAAACAGCCCGTTCTTTTTTGCGGTACTTGATGCTCAACATAACTATTTTATGGTGAATGAGCGTTACTGTGATATTGCTGGTTTAAGTAAAACAGAACTTGTAGGCATGAATGACCGCCAAACCTTGGGCGAGCAATTCTACCAACACCTTAAGCCTTACTATGAGCGTGCATTCAATGGCGAAACAATTGAGGCGGAAATCACCCTAAACGAAACGGCTTTAGACACTAGCCTTCATTTCAGCCTATCTCCGCTTACCAATGGTAAAAAGACTGAATACATCATCTTTCACGCCTTCGATACATCTGAAAACCAAGTACTTGTCCGTTCTTTAGAAGAGTCTGAAGCGAAATTCCACAAGCTATCTCACCTGCTCCCAGACGGATTGCTATTAGTTGAAAACGACTACATTCTGTCTTCGAACCCTGCAGCTGCGCGCTTACTTGGTTTTAACTCCACCACAGAATTGATTGGCGAAGAGTTAGGCCGATTATTTATCGATGAACAAACCAAAACAGTCTTTAATAATGACCTCAGCTCCATTATTTCTGAGTCTGGCTTGGTTTGTTTAACGGGTGCTCGATGTGGCTTTGAACGTAAAGTTCAGTTAAATATCGACTCGACGGTCATTCTTGGAAGCAGTACCCAACTCGTACTTATTCAAGACGCTCAAGAAACAACAAAACAATACACACCCGCTAACAGTGAAGATGCCTACATCGATACACTGACTAAGCTCTACAACCGACTTGGGTTTACCAAAAGCCTTGAGCAGTTCATTCACAACAAGACCCCTGTTGTGATGCTCTACTTAGACATCGATAACTTCAAAAATATCAATGACTCACTTGGCCACCACATCGGTGATAAAGTGATTAAAGAGGTCGCATCTCGCTTAAAACGACAACTGCCTCGTCAAGCTATTATTGGCCATTTAGGCGGTGATGAATTTGGTATTATTCTACCTGAGCCTGAACACCCACGAACACCTGAAATACTCTCTGAAAAGATCATATCTCTGATCAACCAACCCTTCGATCTCCACCATTTTAGCAAGCGTTTAGCCTGCTCGATTGGTAGTGTGAGCTTTCCTCACGATGGCAGTGACGCACGTATCTTGCTACAGAATGCTGACACCGCAATGTATGAAGCTAAGGATCGTGGACGCAACCGCCTGATCAAGTTCAACGAACAGATGAACAAAGAAGCGCGAATGCGACTGTGGCTTGAGATAGAACTGCAAAAAGCACTGCAACAGAACGGGCTTGAGGTTTGGTACCAACCAAAAGTAAATGCGCGTGACTTCACCATTAACGGAGCAGAAGCTCTGGTACGTTGGAAACACCCCGTAGAAGGTTATATTAGCCCTGCCGCATTTATTCCTGTAGCGGAACGAGCTGGCCTTATTGAACAACTTGGTCGTGTGGTAATGCGCGAAGTATTTGCCACGGTGAAACGTTGGAAGATGCAAGGTATTTTACCTGGTCGCGTCGCGATCAACCTTTCACCAGAGCAGTTTGGTAATCCAAAATTGATTGATTTCATGGAGAAGTTGCTGCGTTCTACTGAGCTAGATCCAAGTGCGATTACCTTTGAGCTTACAGAAAGTGCCGTAATGAGTGATAGTGAGCACACGCTTCAAATGCTGAACGCGATTAAGAGACTTGGCTTTGCGTTATCCATCGATGACTTTGGTACGGGTTACTCTTCTCTATCTTACCTTGCTCGCTTTCCGATTGATGAGCTTAAAATTGACCGGGCTTTTATCTCAGATATCGATACCTTACCAAAGCAAATTACCGTAATTGAAAACATCATCAACCTTGGGAAATCTCTCGATTTAACCGTGGTTGCAGAGGGTGTCGAAACCAGTGAACAAGCAACCCTGCTGTCTAACCTCAACTGTGGTTCAATTCAAGGTTTCCACTTCTATCGCCCTCAACCAAAACAAGAGGTTGAAGAACTGTTCGCCCAAAACCGTCGTCACAAGAATTAATTAAACACGCCCTCCAACACCAAGCTAAAGCGTAAATTCGCCATTCGTCAGTACCTCAAATGGGGTAAAAGCAGATTTATCCATCTAAACCTGCCTTACATCAATTCCGTCATTCATAATTCTTCATAAAATACTCGCTTCAATTTTATTCTATTGGTAGTGAGCAAATGGAACTCTTATGCCCAGCGGGTAACTTACCTGCTTTGAAAACCGCTATTGATTGCGGTGCGGATGCTGTCTATATCGGATTCAAAGACGATACGAATGCCCGACACTTCGCAGGCCTTAACTTTGCGGGTAAAAAGCTCGATCGTGCTGTGCAGTATGTGCATGACCGCAACAAGAAAATTCACGTTGCCTTAAATACTTTTGCTCACCCAAACGGCTTTGAACGCTGGACTAACGCTGTAGATAACGCCGCCGCACTAGGCGTTGATGCGCTGATCATCGCTGACATTGCGGTGCTCGAGTACGCTGCAAATAAATATCCAGAACTAGAGCTGCACTTATCAGTACAAGCATCTGCGACCAATGCAGCCGCTATCGACTTCTATCATAAAAATTTCAACGTTAAGCGTGTGGTATTGCCGCGCGTATTGTCGATCCATCAGGTCAAACAGCTTTCTCGTAACATCACTTCTGACGTTGACCTCGAAGTATTCGCTTTTGGTAGCTTATGTATCATGGCAGAAGGCCGTTGCTACCTCTCTTCATACATGACGGGTGAATCGCCAAATACGGTTGGGGCATGTTCTCCAGCAAAATACGTTCGCTGGCAAGAAACGGATGGCGGACTTGAATCTCGCTTGAACGAAATCCTTATCGACAAGTATGAAGCAGGTGAGAACGCAGGTTACCCAACGCTATGTAAAGGCCGATTTGAAGCAGAAGTAGATGGTGAGCGAAAGCGTTATCACGCACTTGAAGAGCCAACTAGCCTTAACACACTATCTATGTTGCCTGAGCTTTTCGCCGCGAATGTTGCTTCTGTGAAGATTGAAGGTCGCCAACGTAGCCCTGCTTATGTCGAGCAAGTCACTCGCACTTGGCGCGCAGCCATCGATCGCTACTTAGCGAACCCTGAACAATACCAAGTGGAACAAGCTTGGAATGCGACACTGGCGAATGTATCTGAAGGTACACAAACCACGCTTGGCGCTTACCACCGTAAATGGCAATAGAGCCAAATGGAGAACTCAATGAAATACGCATTAGGCCCTCTACTTTATTTTTGGCCAAAACAAGATGTTGAAAGCTTCTATGAGCAAGCAAAATCAAGCTCTGCCGACATCATCTACCTCGGTGAAGCGGTGTGCTCAAAGCGCCGTGAGATGAAAGCAAAACACTGGATGGACATAGCAAAAGAGCTGTCTGATTCAGGTAAGCAAGTGGTACTTTCAACCATGGCATTGCTAGAAGCCCCAAGCGAAGTCAACATCATGAAGAAGTACATTGATAACGGTGACTTCGCCATTGAAGCCAATGATGTATCTGCGATTCAACTGGCAAGTGAAAGTAAGGTGCCTTTTGTTGTTGGCCCTGCGGTGAACACCTACAATGCACGCACTCTGAACCTGTTCTTGAAACAAGGTATGACGCGTTGGTGTATGCCCGTTGAGCTTTCTCGCGAGTGGCTAAGCAACGTAATGAAACAGTGCGAAGAGCTTAATATTCGTAATAAGTTCGAAGTAGAAGTGTTTAGCCATGGCTACTTACCTCTTGCTTACTCTGCACGTTGCTTTACAGCCCGAGCAGAGAACAAAGCCAAAGACGATTGCGAAACCTGCTGCATCAAATACCCAACAGGTCTACAGGTCGAAAGCCAAGAAGGCCAATCGGTATTTAACCTTAATGGTATCCAGACGCAATCAGGTTACTGCTACAACCTAGTCAATGATCTACCGAGCATGCATGACTTGGTCGATGTCGTTCGCCTGAGTCCATTGGGTATCGACACTTTCTCTGAAATCAATAACTTCAGAGCGAACGAGCAAGGTCAAAAACCAATGAAGATTGAAAGCCGCCAGTGCAATGGCTACTGGCATCAGCTTGCGGGTTTAGACGTTAAAAACATCTAGTTTCTAGAGTTAAACCCATCAGCCACAGAGACAAAAAGGTCTAGCATTCGCTAGACCTTTTTAATTCTACTTAAGAAATACGACCTATGCCGCCGCTGTATTCATCGGTGAGACATCGAGCTTCTTTACATCTTTGTAGAGCATCACCATCACCACCACGCTTAGCGCAATATTAGACAGTGGGTACGCAACCCAGATCCCCGGCACACCGTACAACTTAGGCATAATGTACAAGAAAGGTAACTGGATAAGCATATTACCTAGCATGACAAACATCGCTTTACTGCCTTTGTTGACCGCCTGATAGTAAGCACCCGCTACCACTAAGAAACCATCAAGCGCCAGTGCAAACATGTGTAATCGAATACCCAACACGGTGTACTCGACTAGCTGAGGTTCATCTGAGTTAAAGACTGACACAAACTCACGTGGGAACGCGTTCAGAAGCAGCACGAACGCCACACCAATCAATACCGAACTCATCATCGCAATCTTAAGTAGCTTACGGATATTCGCTTGGTTACGCGCACCATGGTTATAACTCACCAATGGTTGCATGCCGTTGGCGATGCCTTCAGCTGTGAGATAATAAACCGTCACTATGTAGCCCAAAATCGCGTAAGCACCAATCATCAACTGGTCGCCATATTGAGAGAACAACGCATTGTGCAGCGCAACCATCATCGAACCATACGCATACATAAAGAAGCTTGATGTACCGATAGCGAAGATTTCAGGAATTACCGATAACTTCAGTCTCAGTTCATTCCAACGCAAGCGCAGGCTTGCTCGACGTGAGAAGAAGTAAGCCAGACCCAGACCGGTTACTACAAACTGAGCAATCGCGGTTGCCAGTGCTGCACCTTTCAACTCCCAACCAAACTGAGCAATAAACAGATAATCCAGAGCTATATTGATCACCGCACCGACAATCATCAGTATGGTGGCTAAGTTAGGGCTGTCATCGTTACGCAGTAAAAACGGCATAGCGATCGAACCTAGCGTGAAGACACTCGCGCCAATCAGAATGTGTAAGTATTGCAGGCCAAGTTCATACACTCTCCCTTCTGCGCCCTGCCAAAGCAAGAAGTTATCAGCAAACAAAAACAGCAATGCAGAAACAATAGGTGTTATCGCCAACAACAAGGTTAAACCTGTTGCTAAGATCTCCTTAGCGCCTTGAGTATCTTTTTCACCTTGGCGAATCGAGACAAGCGCACCTGTACCTACACCCACCAACATACCAATACCGAGAATCGAACCAATCACAGGCCACGCAACATTGATACCTGCAAGTCCATCAGCCCCCACATAGCGGCCAATGAAGATGCCATCCACCACTTGGTAAAGGCCATTAACCAACATGGCAGCCACAGTAGGGATTGTGTATCGCCAAAACTGACGACTAATTGAGTTACTCATTTCTTACTCTACTTTCATCTGTGAGTCGCATATCAACAAGATATGACTCGAAAAATTAGTTAACAAGGCTAACTAAATATCTAAATTATTTACTTCAAAGCTTTATTTAATAACAGGTTTAGCTGCTGAGACTCTTGCTCAGACAAACGACTTTCCAATATCTGTGCCATGACCTGATAGATCTTACTTTCTTCTTCTAAGCCGACTTCAGCTTTGCTGGTCAATACGACCAACTTAGACCTCGCATCTTCGAGCGAAACTTTACGCTCAACAAGCCCCTTTCTCTCTAGTCTCTGAACCATAGTGGTTGCTGAAGGCTTTGTAACCTGCATCTCAATCGCAAGATCAGTCAATCGGATCGGTTCAGGAGAAGATTGAATGACCTTCAAATAGTCATACTCATTGAAGCTCAATTGGCAAATAGGATCTTCATTTACCTGAGTTCGCCATATCTTAGAGGCGAAGCGCTCAATCTTTTCTAAATTCTGGTTCAGCATACTCACCTAATCAAGAATGGCATTTAGTTAGCAAGGCTAACTATTTTAGTGTTGTTTAAATAAAAAGCAATCAAAAGCGAGCCCCCCCCCTTTTTTTGTTTATTGTCCCGTCCTGAAAT
>NZ_JBFRLX010000013.1:0-46268 GCF_041470165.1 Vibrio sp. 10N.286.46.A8 | reverse complement strand
ATATGACTCGCCATTTTTGTATCTAACATCTAATTGAGAAAATTAGACTATATCGATAGCTTTTCGTGCTCAATCGAGTCTTTTAGCTCTTATTTACGTAGGGTTTTTCTTTGAAAACTTGATCTGTTGAATCACCAAACCAGCAATGATTAGCAGTAAGCCAAACAGTGTCGCTGGGTGAATCTCTTCGCCAATGATGGTTGAAAGTAGCATTAGCGAAATAAACGGTGAGGCAAAAATTAGGTTGCTGATACGTGCCGTATTGTTGGTTAGCTTGAGTGCTGATAGCCACAAGACAAAGGTAATGCCCATCTCGAACAGGCCAACATAAGTCACAGCCATCCAACCTTTCGCTGTGATTTGGCTAAAACTCTCGCCTTCGTAAATGGTTAAACCGATCGCGAAGGGCAATGCCACTAAGAACCCAAGTAATACACCCACCACAGGGTCAGCCTTGTTTTTGGTATTGAGAATCCAGTAGCCCGCCCAAAGCAAGGTTGAAAGCAGCGCCAGTGCCACACCGAGTGGGCTATCGAACTGCATGCCTAATACATCACCTTTGGTTGCAATGACTACCACACCCGCATAGCTGAAGGTACACGCAATCCAATCTTGTTTACGAATCTTTTGTCCCAGAAACACCGCAGCCATTAAGGTTAGCGTGATAGCCCAGCTGTAGTTAATGGCTTGAGCTTGAGATGCAGGCAGCAGGTCGTAGGCTTTGAATAGAATCAGGTAATAGGCCAGTGGGTTAACCAAACCGAGCAGTAAGTAATACCAAGGGTTTGAAAGAAACGTGGTACTCAGCTGAGAAAGCTTGCCTTGAAACGCGCAGACTGCGATCAGCGCAATCGACGACACAATGCTGGCGATGGTCAGCATTTGAATCGGTGAAAACTCAGCAAGGGTCAGCTTAAAAGCAGTAGCGACTGTTGACCACAGTAATACCGCAGCAAGGCCAAAGCCCAAGGCACGACGTTCGTTCATAGCAACTCATTCTAATTTGATGGGGCAGAATACGGAGCGCTTAGTCTATCTGTCGAATTTTAATACGGCAAACTGGACATTTATCCAGTATCAAAATACCCTTTAATGAGTTATTTCCAATTAGGCTAAATCATTATCATGCAATGGATTATCGAACATCAAGCACCGCTTATTGCTGCTATTTCTGGCGCGCTCGTCAGCGGCGGTGTGGTGGGTTGGTGGATCAAACAGAAGTTCTCTTTTCAACAGCGACTTCTTGAACAGCAGCTAGAGTCCGACCGTTTGCTGCATGAGTCTCAACAATCCCAGCTCAAATCCTCGCTCGCAGAGGCGCAACAAGAGCTCAATGAGTTGGATGATGACCGAGACAAAGCGGCATTCGAGCTCAAGCAAGCCCATGGCAAGGTGATGGCCGCGATGGAAAAGCTGCGCTACTTTGAGGCGGTCAAGCAAGAGCGCCAACAGTATGCCGATGATATCAATGTTCTTAAGGAGCATAAGTCTGAGTTAGAGGCTGAGCTTCGCGAGCAAGAGGCAAGACATGATCAAGAAAACCTCGCCAACAGTGAAAAGCTGCAACTGCTAGAACAAGCAGAATCTCGACTTAAGCAGCAGTTTGAACTGTTAGCGAATCAACTGTTTGAGAGCAAAACCGCTAAGGTCGATCAACAAAACAAGCAAAGCTTAGAGGGTTTGTTGTCGCCGCTGAAAGAGCAACTAGAAGGCTTCAAGAAACAAGTGAACGACAGCTTTAGCCAAGAAGCCAAAGAGCGTCACACCTTAGTACATGAGCTTAAAAACCTGCAACGTCTTAATGAGAGCATGACACGTGAAGCGGTTAATCTGACCCAAGCACTAAAGGGCGATAATAAACAGCAGGGTAACTGGGGCGAAGTGGTACTGGCACGGGTGCTGGCAGAATCAGGGCTGCGCGAAGGTCATGAATACCAAACTCAAGTGAACCTGCAAAACGATGCGGGCAAGCGTTACCAGCCAGATGTGATTGTGCATCTGCCACAAGACAAGCAAGTGGTGGTGGATTCAAAAATGGCTTTGGTGGCGTTTGAGCGTTACTTCAATGCTGAAACTGATCAACAACGTGATGCCGCATTACGTGATCACTTGGCTTCATTGCGCGCGCATATTAAAGGCTTGAGCCAGAAGGATTATCATCAACTCAAAGGCATACAGAGCTTGGATTATGTGTTGATGTTTATTCCGGTAGAACCTGCGTTTCAGGTGGCGATTCAAGCCGACCCTAGCTTAGTTAAAGATGCGATGGAGCAAAACATCATCTTGGTCAGCCCTACCACCTTGCTGGTGGCACTGCGTACCATTGATAACCTGTGGCGCAACGAAAGACAGAACCAGAATGCACAAATCATTGCAGAGCGCGCGAGCAAACTTTACGACAAGCTGCGCTTGTTTGTTGATGATATGGAAGGTCTTGGTAGCTCATTGGACAGAGCCAACCAAAGTTACCAAGGTGCCATGAATAAGCTGGTGACTGGTCGTGGTAATGTGATTCGTCAGGCCGAAAGCTTTAAGCAATTGGGTGTTGAGGTGAAGAAACCTATCTCGGTTGGCTTGGCGGAAATCGCTCAAAATGAGGCTTTTTCAGAAAATGCCTCCTTAGTAGAAAGACAACCCGCTGAGGATAAAGTAAACTAATCGGCCGCAGCGCCTCTAAAGAGAGAGTGTACTGTCGATGAGAACTTACCATGGTAGATAACAGCATTATGGACACAAGCGTGCAGACAAATTCAGCAGTAGAGTCAGAAACCACACACTTTGGTTTCGAAACAGTCGCGAAAGAGCAAAAAGTCGCGAAAGTAGCAGAGGTATTTCACTCTGTAGCCGCTAAATACGACATCATGAATGACTTAATGTCGGGTGGTGTTCACCGCTTGTGGAAGCGATTCACGATTGATTGCAGTGGCGTTCGCCCGGGTCAACGTATCCTCGATCTTGGTGGTGGTACTGGTGACCTTACTGCGAAATTCTCGCGCATTGTTGGTGAAAAAGGCCACGTGGTTCTTGCTGATATCAACAACTCAATGCTGAATGTTGGCCGCGATAAACTGCGTGATAGCGGTATTGTCGGCAATGTACATTACGTTCAAGCTAATGCTGAAGAGCTGCCATTCCCAGACAACTACTTCGATTGCATTACCATCAGCTTCTGTCTGCGTAACGTAACCGATAAAGACCAAGCGCTGCGTTCAATGTACCGCGTACTTAAGCCGGGCGGTCGTCTGTTGGTTCTTGAGTTTTCTAAGCCAGTGCTTGAGCCACTATCAAAGGTTTACGATGCATACTCTTTCCACCTATTGCCAAAAATGGGTGAGCTGATTGCTAACGATGCAGACAGTTATCGTTACCTTGCAGAATCAATCCGCATGCACCCTAACCAAGAAACCTTGGAAGGCATGATGCAAGAAGCGGGTTTTGAAAATACTAAATACTTCAACCTAACGGGCGGCATTGTTGCGCTGCACCGCGGTTACAAGTTCTAGTCGAACTTGGTAGCAGGCTCGTAGGGCGTGCTAAAAATAAGAATAAAGACAGAACGGATAGGTTAACGCTTATCCGTTTTCAAAGGTAAGGACAGTCATGCCATTTGATCCATTGGTCACCGCGGTTATTGAAACCTCTTTAAATACTTTCGTGAACGATGATCCAGCCTTGGTTCGTCGTTTGTCTCGTTTAAAGGGGCAGATCATTCAAGTTAATTTGAAAGAGCTGAATAAAACTCTCACTTTCGTTTTTAGCCAACAAATCGATGTGTTGTCTGACTACGAAGGACAACCTGATTGCTACCTATCTTTGAACCTATCGGTACTGCCTGAACTGCGTGAGCAATCGAACATCACCAAGCTGATCAAGCAAGATAAGCTGATCTTAGAGGGTGACATTCAACTCGCACAAAAATTTGCTCAGCTGATGACAGACTGCAAGCCGGACTTAGAAGAGTGGCTATCGCGCGTAACGGGCGATGTGGTTGCGCATACCTTGGTACAAGGCGTTAAAAACGTCGGTGGTTTTGTGGCGAAGCAAGCAACTAAGCATCAAAACCATGTTGCTCAGGTTCTGACAGAAGAGTGGAAGATTGCACCGGCTCCGTTAGAAGTGGTGCATTTTTGCGATCAGGTTGATGACGTAAAAAGCTCGGTAGCTCGCCTTGAAGCTAAGTTGAACGCTCTGTTGGAGAAAATATGACCCCAACAGAACTGAAACGTCTTTATCATATTATCAAGGTACAGTTAGAGTACGGCCTTGATGAATTGATGCCTGAGCACCATTTGACTAAAGCTCCTTTGCTGGCGCGAAAGTCACTGTTTTGGCTTAAGAACAAGCATCAAGATAAAGAGTTGGGTCATCGCTTACGCCTTGCGCTGCAAGAACTTGGGCCAGTGTGGATCAAGTTTGGTCAAATGATGTCGACACGTCGTGACCTGTTCCCTCCTCATATCGCTGATCAATTGGCTTTATTGCAAGACCAAGTCGCTCCATTTGATGGTGCATTGGCCAAGCAAGATATGGAAAAGGCACTGGGTGGCAGTTTAGATAACTGGTTTACCGACTTTGACATCGAGCCACTGGCCTCGGCTTCTATCGCTCAGGTGCATACTGCAAAGCTTAAAGAGAGCGGCCGCGAGATTGTTCTGAAGGTAATTCGCCCTGATATTCGCCCGGTGATTGATGCAGATCTAAAACTGATGCACCGAATGGCGCGTATAGTCGCTAAGTCGCTTCCTGAAGCACGTCGTTTGAAACCGGTTGAGGTCGTTCACGAGTACGAAAAAACGTTAATTGATGAACTGGACCTGCGCCGAGAGGCAGCCAATGCCATTCAGCTGCGACGTAATTTTGAAGGCAGCGAAGAGCTGTATGTCCCAGAGGTTATCCCTGATTTAAGCAGTGAAACCCTGATGGTATCAGAGCGAATCTATGGTATTCAGGTTTCCGATATTGAAACTCTGAACGCCAACGGCACTAACATGAAATTGTTGGCAGAACGTGGTGTGACGGTATTCTTCACTCAAGTATTCCGAGACAGCTTTTTCCATGCCGACATGCACCCGGGTAACGTATTCGTTAATCCAGAAAATCCGGATAACCCTCAGTGGATTGGTTTGGATTGTGGCATTGTCGGCACGCTCAACAGTGAAGATAAGCGCTATTTAGCAGAGAACCTGTTGGCTTTCTTTAATCGAGATTATCGTAAAGTCGCCGAGCTGCACGTTGATTCGGGTTGGGTGCCACACGACACCAACGTCAATGATTTTGAGTTCGCGATCCGTATGGTGTGTGAGCCAATTTTTGCAAAACCACTTGGTGAGATCTCATTTGGCCATGTGTTGCTAAACTTATTTAATACAGCAAGACGTTTCAACATGGAGGTTCAGCCTCAGTTGGTACTTCTACAGAAGACCTTGTTGTATGTGGAAGGCCTAGGTCGTCAGTTGTATCCGCAACTTGATTTGTGGGCAACCGCCAAGCCTTTCCTTGAAACCTGGATGATGAATCAGGTGGGGCCGCAAGCTGTGATCAATGCAGTAAAAGAGCGCGCGCCATTCTGGGCAGAAAAACTGCCAGAGCTGCCAGAGCTGCTTTATGACAGCTTGCGTCAAGGTAAAGCGATGAACCACAGAATGGATCAGCTTTATCAAGGTTACCGAGATAGTAAGCGTCAGCAAGCAACTGGAAAGTTTTTGTTTGGCGTTGGAGCTACTTTAGTCGTATGCTCCGCAATATTAGTTTCAAGCCCTTATGAGCAGCTATCTATGGGCTGTGGCATCGCAGGTGTCACATTTTGGCTGCTAAGTTGGCGAGCTTACCGTCGTTAGACAGTAGACTCCCTTAATATTTTTTATGTGTAGACAGACCCGAGGACAATGACAATGGGTGGTATCAGTATTTGGCAACTTCTAATCATTGCTGTGATTGTAATTTTACTTTTCGGAACGAAGAAACTGCGCGGCATGGGCGGTGACTTAGGTTCAGCGGTGAAAGGCTTCAAAAAAGCAATGAGCGATGAAGATAAGCCTGCAGATAAGAAAGACGCAGACTTTGAACCAAAGAACATTGAACAGCAGAAGAAAGAAGCTAGCGCTGAAACGACTGCTGAAACAAAGAAAGACAAAGAGCAGGCGTAAATCGTGTTTGATATCGGTTTTTGGGAACTGGTATTAATATCTGTCGTTGGGTTAGTCGTTTTAGGACCTGAGCGTTTACCTGTGGCGATTCGCAGTATTTCCAAGTTTGTTGGACAAGCGAAAAGCATGGCAAACAGTGTGAAAGATGAACTTTCTCACGAGCTTAAGGTGCAAGAGCTGCAAGAAAACCTACGCAAGGCGGAAAAAATGGGTATGGAAGATTTATCTCCAGACCTAAAAGCATCAGTTGATGAACTTAAGCAGGCCGCTGCTCAAGTTCAACGCCCGTATGCTAAGCCTGAGTCTGATAAGCCGAGTGAGACTGAACCTAGTGTCACGGAAACTGTGGAATCTGAAACCATTCAGGTCAACAGTGAAGCTTCAGCACCGTCAGATAAGAAAGCCGAATAGTCTCGCAAGGAGGAGTCGCCAGATACTTATGTAGTTATTTAAGTAGACAGCTATTTAAGTAAATAACTATTCAAGTGGATACCAATTCAACTGGATAGATACACGCGGCTCCTTTTCGATCTTCCTGTTTAAGAGGTTTGACATGTCTTCGACTGAGCAGACACAGCCTTTAATTAGCCATCTTCTAGAACTGCGTAATCGCCTATTGCGCGCGATTGTTGCTGTTCTGGTGGTGTTTGTTGGGCTAATTTATTTCGCTAATGATATTTATGAGTTCGTCTCTGCACCTTTGGTAGATCGCTTACCTGAAGGCGCGACGATGATCGCAACTGATGTAGCGTCACCATTTTTCACACCCTTAAAACTGACTTTGATCGCGTCTATATTCCTCGCGGTTCCGTTTATTTTGTATCAGGTGTGGGCTTTTGTCGCTCCGGGCTTATACAAGCATGAGAAGCGCTTGATCATGCCGTTATTGGCTTCAAGCTCATTGCTGTTTTACTGTGGTGTGGCGTTCGCTTACTTCATTGTATTCCCGTTGGTATTTGGCTTTTTTACCGCCATATCATTAGGGGGAGTAGAGTTCGCAACCGACATATCGAGTTATCTTGATTTTGTACTCGCACTGTTCTTTGCCTTTGGTATCGCTTTTGAAGTGCCAGTCGCCATTATCTTGTTATGTTGGACGGGGGCGACAACGCCTAAGGCTCTGTCTGAAAAGCGTCCGTACATTGTTGTCGGTGCTTTTATCGTCGGTATGATGCTGACACCTCCCGATATGATCTCGCAGACACTGTTGGCGATTCCAATGTGTATTCTGTTTGAGATTGGTCTGTTCTTCGCGCGTTTCTATGTGCGTAAGCCAGATGCGGATGAAGAGGAAGAAGCTGAGTCTTGATTCTGCTGTAAGAGTATAATTGCTAGAGTCCTTCAGCAAAAATCGACACAATAAAAAAGCGGCCTAGGGCCGCTTTTTTATTGTGTCGATTTTATCGAACCTTTAACTGATAGCCACAGTTCTGACATATATAGAGCTCTTTGATACCCCACATCTTATGCCATAGAGTTCGATGTTGACGCTGTAAGTGAATAGTGTGATTACACATAATCATCTCAATTTGACTTTTATTTATTATAATCGTCAATATTAAACAATATACCTATGTATTCCAATGAATAACTCTAAAGTATTATGTGAAGTAAGGTCTTATATATTAAAGAGGGTGCTAGCATTTTTTGAAGTTGTGGTGTCGACCTCTTCAAGGCTAATCCCGCGCAATTCAGCGATGCGCTTTGCTACTAATTCTGTGTATGCGGGTTCATTGCGTTTACCGCGATTTGGTGTTGGTGCTAAATAAGGGCAATCTGTCTCTAGAATGACGTAATTCATATCGAGATGCGGGATCACCTTGTCCATTCCTGAATTCTTGAAGGTCGATACACCACCTAATCCGAGGTGGAACCCGAGCTCGTTGATCGCTTGAGCTTCTTCTAAGCTGCTACCAAAACAGTGGAACACACCACGTAAGCTGCCATCTTGCTCTTTACGAAGCAGAGCAAGTGTCTCTTCAATGGAATCACGAGTGTGGATCACCACAGGTAGATCGAGCTCTTTTGCCCACTGCAGTTGAGTCACGAAAGCCATCTCTTGTTCAGCTTTGAAGGTTTTATCCCAGTACAAGTCGATCCCAATCTCACCCACGGCGATAAAGTCATGTTTATCAAACCAAGCTCGAATGGTTTTGAGGGTTTGCTCGATATTCGCATCCACATAACAAGGGTGTAAGCCCATCATTGAACGACACACATCAGGAAACTGAGCTTCCGTCGCTAACATGGGCTCGATAGATTCTAAATCGATGTTCGGCAATAGAATGGTATCAATACCTTGAGCCAGTGCGCGTTGCACGACTTGTTCACGGTCTTCATCGAATTCGCTCGCGTAAATATGAGCATGGGTGTCGATCATTATTTTGTCCTGAAAGCAGTCTTTACTGAGTTGTCATGAGTATACGGCAGTGTGAGGAGAAGGTCATTTTTTGCCATTTATCCCTGTTTTTGAGTGGGTTTTATATTTTACTGCTAGCGTCCTGAGCCATCAGTGATATGCTTTTGCCTGTATTTAGCACTTTTCATATCTAAGCATTTCGGTGCTTAGACTAGGCAAGGAGAATCTAGTGTCTGTTTCAATTCAAGGTCAATTCCCAGGTCGCCGTATGCGCCGTATGCGTAAACACGACTTTAGCCGTCGCCTAATGGCAGAAAATCAATTGTCTGTGGATGACCTCATCTACCCAATGTTTATCCTGATGGGTAAAGACCGCCGCGAGCCTGTCGAGTCAATGCCGGGTGTTGAACGCTTGTCGATCGATCTGATGCTTGAAGAAGCGGATTACCTGTCAAAATTGGGTGTTCCGGCGATTGCTCTGTTTCCGGTCGTGAACCAAGATGCTAAAAGCTTATGCGCGGCTGAAGCTCATAATTCAGAAGGTTTAGTGCAGCGTGCGGTACGTTCATTAAAAGAGCACGTGCCAAATATAGGTGTGATTACTGATGTTGCACTGGACCCATTTACTACTCACGGCCAGGACGGCATCATCGATGAAGATGGTTACGTGATGAATGATGAAACGACTGAAGTGTTGATTCAGCAGGCGTTATCGCATGCTGAAGCCGGTGCAGATGTGGTTGCTCCGTCGGATATGATGGATGGTCGTATTGGTAAGATCCGTGAAGCGTTAGAGGAAGCGGGTTATATTCATACTCAGATTATGGCGTACTCTGCGAAATACGCATCGTGTTATTACGGCCCATTCCGTGATGCAGTCGGCAGTGCTTCGAACCTGAAAGGTGGTAATAAGAAGAACTACCAGATGGATCCTGCCAACAGCGATGAAGCGATTCACGAAGTGGCAATGGATCTTAATGAAGGTGCGGATATGGTGATGGTTAAGCCTGGTATGCCTTATTTAGACATCGTGCGTCGTGTGAAACATGAACTTCAAGCACCAACGTATGCTTATCAAGTGTCTGGTGAGTATGCGATGCACAAAGCAGCAATTCAAAACGGTTGGCTGAAAGAGCGCGACACCGTTATGGAATCACTGCTGTGCTTTAAGCGTGCTGGTGCTGATGGCATCCTGACGTACTTCGCTAAAGATGTTGCAGAGTGGCTTGCTGAAGACAATGCACAAGCAGCCAAGCACTTAAAAGAAAAGTAACAACTTAACGTTAACTTAAGTGATATTCAGTAAAAGGGTTGGCCATTGTGTCAGCCCTTTCGCTTATGAGGATGGAAGAAGATGTCAGTCATAGTACGTGAAGGTTCACTGGAAGAGGTTGTGTCTGTTGTCGAGCAGATCTCTGAGTTTGCTAGAAAAGAGAGTGTCGCTTCACTGGCAGCTCGGCTTGAAGGGAAAAAGAGTCTGATCTTAGTGGCTGAAGAGGCTAACGTGTTACTCGGCTTTAAAATTGGTTATGAGCTTAACTCAAATACTTTCTATAGTTGGTTTGGTGGTGTGTCACCGCTTGCAAGAAATAAGGGGGTCGCCCAGGCTCAATTAGATGTTCAGGAGCAGTGGGCACAAGAGCGGGGTTATGAGCAGCTGAAAGTGAAATCTCGTAACCAGTTTCCAGCGATGCTGTGTTTACTATTGAAAAATGGATATCGAATAGAAAAACTGGAAGAAAAAGAAGAGATTAATGAAAATCGAATCCATTTCGTGAAGCAATTATCAGCTTAATGATTTGCTTTATCGGGGGGATAAATCATTTAAAATGAATTTAATGAGATTTATTATCATTTAGTTGTTGACTATTAAATGAGAATCATTATTATTAACCCTGTCTTAGGGAATGAGGAAATGTTCACAAGGATGTTAAGTACTCAAGTATCAACTTGGTTACCCAACAGAATTCTCGCGAACTTGTACTAAGTTCTTTTTGACACGACATTGCTCACATTGCTTCCAGTGTAATTTATAGCTTTTAGGTAAAGCTGTGGTATTCAATTTGAATGGCTTTACCAGTTTTTGCTAGGCGACATCTTCGGGTGTCGCTTTTTTTATACCTCCAATTCAACAATATGCATATTTAGTGGCACGTTTTTTTATGAATAAAACGCCATCAGCATTCTTTTCCACAATGCAGGATCGTAAAAAGATCGTTGATCATATGTTCGATCTGTAAAATTGTTCTTTATTATCAGTGTTTTGTTGGTGTTTTTTGATTTGTTAACCTTACTTCTCAACAGGGTGGATAAATAATATAAACAGAGTTATCCACAGAACGCTTGCGTCTAAGAACAAAAAATAACAACAAATCGATTATAACGAATACAACCGAGTGAACGGATACAGATCGACAACATGGAATCCAACCAACAGACGTGGCATTCTTAACAGATAATTTCTGTACTTACTGGATTCACAAATATTATGGCTCGTATTCCTGATAATCCATTGATTCTGATCGATGGCTCTTCTTACCTATATCGCGCGTTCCATGCTTACCCTGGCACCATGAGCAATGGTGATATCCCAACGAACGCTGTTTATGGTGTAGTTAACATGCTACGCAGCATGATGCGTCAATTTGCTTCTGATCGTATTGCGGTTATTTTTGATGCGAAAGGGAAAACGTTCCGTGATGACATGTACCCAGAGTACAAAGCAAACCGCCCACCTATGCCTGACGATCTTCGTTGCCAGATAGAACCATTGCACAATGTGATTCGTGCGATGGGTTTGCCACTTATCTCTATTCCTGGCGTTGAAGCAGATGACGTGATTGGTACGTTGGCTTCTCAAGCTTCTGCGATGGGTATGCCTGTACTTATCAGTACTGGTGATAAAGATATGGCGCAGTTAGTTGATGACAACGTTACTCTGATCAACACCATGACCAACGTGGTAATGGATCGCGAAGGTGTGATTGAGAAGTTTGGTATCCCGCCAGAACTGATCATCGATTATTTGGCACTGATGGGTGATAAAGTCGATAACATCCCTGGTGTTCCGGGTGTGGGTGACAAGACAGCGACGGCTTTGCTACAAGGCATTGGTAGTATCGAAAAGTTGTATCAGAATCTTGATGATATTGCGGCGCTTGGTTTCCGTGGTTCGAAGACGATGGCTAAGAAGCTGGCTGATAATAAAGCCAATGCTGACATGTCTTACGAGCTTGCAACAATCAAGCTAGATGTTGAGCTTGAAGAGACGCCTGAGTCATTGGTAAAAGCACAACCCAATATCGATGAGCTGATTAAGTTATACGGTCAACTGGTCTTCAAATCTTGGTTGAACGAGCTCCTTGAAGGTGGCAGTGGTGTGGTTGAGGCGGCAGAAAAATCTGCCGCAGCGGGAGCTGGTGCGGCACGCAACAGCGCTTCTACTGTAGAGATGAATACGTCTGCCGTAACGATTGATCGTAGCAACTACGAAACGATTCTAGATGAAGCGTCATTCAATGTTTGGTTAGAAAAGCTTAAAGCAGCTGAATTGTTTGCTTTTGATACTGAGACAGACAGCCTTGATTACATGGTGGCGAACCTGGTCGGTCTATCATTTGCGACGGACGAGGGCGTTGCCGCTTACGTACCGGTTGCTCATGATTACCTAGATGCACCTCAACAGCTGGATCGTGATTGGGTACTTGAACAACTTAAACCGATTCTTGAAGATGATGCTCAAGCTAAAGTGGGTCAAAACCTGAAGTACGATATGAGTGTGCTAGCGCGCTACGGTATCGAAATGAAGGGTATTAAACATGACACCATGTTGGCGTCTTACGTTTTCAATAGCGTAGGTGGCAAGCATGACATGGACAGCCTAGCGCTGCGTTTCCTTCAGCACAGCTGCATCTCATTTGAGCAAATCGCAGGTAAAGGTAAGAAACAGCTTACTTTCAACCAGATAGAACTGGGTGAGGCGTCTCCATACGCTGCAGAAGATGCTGACGTGACATTACGTCTTCATAACCGCCTGATGGAAAACATTGAGCAAGATGAAAAGCTAAAAACCATCTATGAAGAAATCGAAGTACCACTGATTCCTGTGATGTCTCGCATTGAACGCACAGGTGTATTCATTGATGACATGTTGTTAGGGGCTCAATCGCAAGAGATTGCGGTTCGTCTGGATGAGCTAGAGCAGAAAGCTTACGAGATAGCAGAGCAAGAGTTCAATATGAACTCGCCAAAACAACTGCAAGCGATCCTGTTTGAAAAAATGGGTCTGCCAGTTATCAAGAAAACGCCATCAGGCGCACCTTCAACCAACGAAGAAGTGCTTCAAGAGCTGGCGCTTGATTACCCGCTACCTAAGTTGATCATTGAGTATCGTGGTCTTGCGAAGCTTAAGTCGACGTACACAGATAAACTGCCGAAGATGATCAACGCTGAGACTGGTCGTGTTCATACGTCTTATCATCAAGCGGTGACCGCGACGGGCCGTTTGTCTTCGACTGATCCAAACCTACAGAACATCCCAATTCGTAATGAAGAAGGTCGTCGTATCCGCCAAGCATTCGTTGCACAGCATGGTTGGAAGATTCTAGCGGTCGATTACTCTCAAATTGAATTGCGTATCATGGCGCACCTATCAGGTGACAAAGCGCTGCTGGAAGCATTCCAACAAGGCAAAGATATCCACGCGGCAACGGCTGCTGAGATCATTGGCGTTGATATTGAGCAGGTAACCACTGAGCAACGTCGTCGTGCTAAAGCGGTTAACTTTGGTCTTATCTACGGCATGAGTGCTTTTGGTTTGGCTAAGCAGCTAGGTATTCCTCGTGGCGAAGCACAACACTACATGGATACTTACTTTGAGCGTTACCCAGGTGTGATGCAGTATATGGAAGACACACGCAGCGCGGCTTCAGAGCAAGGCTTTGTTGAAACCATTTACGGTCGTCGTCTGCACCTTCCTGAGATTCAATCTCGAAATGGCATGCGTCGTAAGGCTGCTGAACGTGCGGCAATCAATGCGCCAATGCAGGGCACAGCAGCAGATATCATTAAGAAAGCGATGCTGTTGGTTGATGAATGGATTCAAGCGGAAGGCGATGGTCGTGTGAAACTGCTTATGCAGGTACACGATGAATTGGTGTTTGAGGTGGAAGAGTCAGCTTTAGCCGAAATTGAAAGTAAAGTACAACAATTGATGGAATCTGCTGCAGAGCTAGAAGTACCGCTTGTCGCGGAAGCTGGCCACGGTGACAACTGGGATCAAGCCCACTAATCAGTTTTTGACCTTATTGAGTAAATTAGTATGAGCCAGTGCACAAACACTGGCTTTTTTTTGTCTCGAATAAAGTTAGGTCATAATAAAATTTTGGGTGTTTTAATAAAACGTTCATGAAAAAAAACTACAAAAATGGTTTTCATTTCTGAGCAATTGTTGTACATTAAATCTTGTAGGGTACAGAGGTAAGATGTTCTATCTTTCAGACCTTTTGTTTCACGTTATTGGATTAGGCTGATTCAGCCGCCCCAGTCAGTATTTGACTGGGGCGTTTTTTCTTGTGCGAAAGAAAAATATCTCCAACCTACTATTCCCCCGTAAAATCTCCCATTTTTAGTGCCTTTTGTTACGTTTCCCCCAAGCAGCGTGATAAACACTTGATTGCCTTAGATCTGGAATTCAATCAGCAATTGGTAATTTTAATCCGTCTCTAAGTGCATTGTTTTATTCTTGAAAATAACTTTTATTTTACAAGTAACTCATAATACATTGATCGCTTACGTCTTATTTATCAGGACATTGAATGGGTGAATGCTCAATGTAGTCCATGATTTCCTGTTGTTTCTCGGTGCTGTATTTCAGAGCTTCGGCCGTGATCTGGATAGATTGCGCCATAGAAGAGATATTGTTGGTCGCTTCCACCAAGGTTTGCTGCATGGGTTTTAGGATAAGTAGATAGATAGCGGTCAACGCGATAACAATGACAGCGATAACGGCTGCCAACGCAATAATGATTTTAGTTTGGATATCATCTAGCAGTAATTGACTGGTTTTCTTAAAGGCGAGTCGAGATTGGTCTAAGACTTGTGGGAGTTGATTGAGTGATGTCTTGGTGGAGCTCGCAAGCTGATTGATGCTTTCAACGGTTTGATTCAGGGCTTGTTGTTGGTCATTGCTGAGGTTGGGGTTGTTGACTATCGCCTGCAAAGATTGCGATATCACCTCAAGGGACTCACTCGCGTCTTTTGCATACTTTTCCATACCATCTAGGTCTAAAGTCATATCAACATTGACTAGAGCGGCCTCGGTCTTGGGCTGTTCCGCTTCAGATGCTACACCGGAAAATGAGATCAATATAAGTGCGATGGTCGCCAAGGGTTTTTTCCACATGAGTATTCCTTTCTCACTGTTTAGTTTGTTAAAGGTTGTCTTTTAGTATGGTTCACTTCTCTCGCTTCTAACTGATTAATCTTGTCTTTAACTCTCAAGATCTAGGTTTAACTCACTAATTTGTGGGTAAAAAAATACCCCACCTATAAAAGGCAGGGTATTGATAAGGCTAAATCACGTGTTGTCAGTGCTTTAACCTCTAATTATAGATAAAGCTCTAGATAGAGGAATTACTCTGAGTCGTTTTGCTCTTCGTCCGCTAGCTCATCAATGATTTGATCAGCAAACACAGGTGCAAACCACTCATCCATCTTGGCACGCAGTTGGTCAACGCCGATGCCCTTCATTGAAGAGAAGACATCAACCGCTACATCACCACCGAAAGATTTCGCATCGTTACGGATTTTCAGTAGCTGTGCTTTACGCGCACCGCTTTTCAGCTTGTCTGCTTTTGTTAACAAAACCTGTACTGGGATGCGGCTATCGATAGCCCAGTAGATCATTTGTTGGTCAAGGTCCTTCATTGGGTGACGGATATCCATCAATACCACTAAACCTTTTAGGCTTTCACGTCGTTGTAGGTATTCACCTAGCGACTTCTGCCATTTTTTCTTCATCTCAAGCGGTACTTGAGCGAAGCCATATCCCGGTAAATCGACAATATGACAGCCGTCGGTAACCTTAAATAGGTTAATTAGCTGAGTTCGACCTGGGGTTTTACTGGTTTTCGCCAAGCTTTTTTGGTTTGTAACGCGGTTTAGTGCGCTAGATTTACCAGCATTGGAGCGTCCTGCAAACGCAATTTCGATCCCTTCGTCTTCTGGTAAGTGACGAATATCAGGTGCACTGGTAATGAAATGCGTGTTTTGATAATGAATTTTTACGCTCACTGTTAACTCCATCTCGACTTTGTGTAGTCGATTGATTACTTTTTTGTGAATTTGTGTAAAATAACCGTGCTCGGCATAAGGTCGCCTATTGTACCATGAGTGGCAACATAGAGTGGTACTGGAAGCTTGATAATTATAATGGAATGTCATGAAGAAATTAGCGCTAATTTTGAGTCTTTTAGCCAGCTGCTCAGTATGGGCTCAAGGTAGTATTGAAGCTGGTAAAGCCAAATCACAAACATGTGTTGCCTGCCACGGTGCTGACGGCAACAGTCTGATCACTCAGTATCCTAAGCTGGCTGGTCAACATGAGAAGTATCTAGAGAAGCAGTTAAAAGAGCTTAAGCTAGGTATGACGAGTGGTGGTAAACAAGGTCGTTACGAGCCTGTAATGGGTGCAATGGCGATGCCTTTATCTGAAGAAGATATGGCTGACCTAGCGGCATACTACGCATCTCTCCCTATCTCTAGTAACTCTACTCCTGAAAATGTAGTAGATGAAGGTAAGGTTCTTTACACTGCGGGTAACGCAGAACGCGGCGTAACGGCTTGTATTGCTTGTCACGGCCCTCGTGGTAATGGTACCGAACTTTCTGGTTTCCCTAAGATTTCAGGTCAGCACGCAGATTACATCAAGGCTCAACTTGAGAAATTCCGCGATGGTAACCGTAATAACGACATGAATGCGATGATGCGTGATGTAGCTAAAAAGTTAACAGACGCAGATATTGATACCTTATCGAAGTACGTTGGTGGTTTACACTAATATGTCGGTTTCTTGCTCTTAGCCAGAGTAATGAAATGTACGTTCGAGCGAGATTGAAGAGACGCCCCGATCAGTAATGGTTGGGGCGTTTTCTTTTGTATTGATTTTATATATCCGGTTTGTGTTAATGTCTAATTTATCAATGCGTGTTCGAATTGTGTACAAAAGTGTGAACTCGCACTCTTGTAGTCTTTTTGTAAAAAGGTAAAGTAGCCGCCATCAGCTAGGAGCTGACTTAGATACGGATGGTCATCTAGTCTAACGGTATAGACAGAAACGGATCAGGCTAGGACAGCCCAGCAACAAGGTGTTAGAAAAGGATAGCCAAAACTCATCAGGACGATGAACAACAAACAAATTTGGCATGGAAAGCACCAATAACAAATGGAGATTTGTGT
This sequence comes from Vibrio sp. 10N.286.46.A8, assembly GCF_041470165.1. Taxonomy (NCBI): domain Bacteria; kingdom Pseudomonadati; phylum Pseudomonadota; class Gammaproteobacteria; order Vibrionales; family Vibrionaceae; genus Vibrio; species Vibrio sp. 10N.286.46.A8. The sequence goes on along the minus strand of NZ_JBFRLX010000013.1, from coordinate 29,306 downwards.
ACCAAGTTGAGTATGCAAATTTTGGCCGATATAGGCAGATTTAGAGAGCGATAGGTTTTCCTATCGCTTTTTTTATTGATTTGATGAAAAAACACCCAATACCTCTCCACTATAAACTCAGTTTCTGGTATGTTTCGCATCCCTGTTTAAGGATGTGCTATGTATACTTGTCCCTTATGCCATCACCAAGGCGTGAATCACTATTTTGAAGACAAACGCAGAGCCTATCTGCAGTGTCAGCAATGTGAACTGGTATTTGTTAAACCTGAACAAAGGTTAGAAGCAAAAGAAGAAAAAGCACACTATGATCTCCATGAGAACGATCCTAGTGATGCAGGCTATCGCCGTTTTCTATCTCGCATCGCGGATCCACTAACAGACAAAATTTCATCTAACTCACAAGGGTTGGATTTTGGTTGTGGCCCAGGCCCTACGCTATCTATTATGTTAGAAGAAGCCGGACACACCATGGAGTTGTACGATATCTATTACCACCCAGAAGCTTCTGTGTTGGAAAAAACGTATGACTTTATGACTGCCACGGAGGTGATAGAGCATCTTTACCACCCAGACAAAGTGTGGCAGCAATGGTTGAATTTAGTTAAACCCAAGGGCTGGATTGGTCTTATGACTAAGCTAGTAATAGACGTAGACGCGTTTGCTGGTTGGCACTACAAGAATGACCCGACACATGTCGTCTTCTTTAGTCGTCAAACATTCCAGTTTTTGGCAGAGCGGGATAAGCTCGAACTAGAATTTTTTGGAAATGATGTAATTTTACTGAGGAAAGTGCAGTAATGGGTCGTAGTAAGAAATCAAGAAAACCGGGAGCACTTGGCGCTCCGGAACCTATGGTTACTCGTAACCGTAGTGAATCTGATGTTGAAGGTCGTGAACGTAAGCGTGTTAAAAAGCGTAAAGGCCTTAAGTCTGGCAGCCGTCACTCTGATGGTAGCGAAGCAAAACAGCGTAAAGCTGCACTAGCTCGCGACCCTCGTTTAGGCAGCAAGAAAAAAATCCCGCTGATTGTTGAACCAGCGAAGAAGTCGACGAAACAAGAGCGCAAGCTATCTAACGAACAAGAGTTAGAGATGCTTGAGAATGATGCTCAACTGAACACATTGCTAGATCGTATCGAAAATGGTGAAAACCTAGGTGCTGGTCTGCAGAAGTTTGTTGATGAGAAACTTGATCGTATCGAACACCTAATGGGCCGCTTAGGTCTGCTAGAGCCAGAAGACGATGAAGAAGAGATCTTCGAAGAAGCACCTGTTGCCTCTAAGAAGAAAGCAAGCTCTGACGAAGACTTGCTATCTCAATTCGAAGATTTCGACTTAGACAGCTTTAAAGGTTAATAGCCAATGAACGTAACCTTATTAGCAATTGCTGGTGGAATTATCATTCTCGGCTTGGGCTCTTACGCAGGTTACCTTCTACTTCAAGTGAAGAAGCAGACGGAGTTGCAAAAGCAGCATCAAGCACTTGCCATTGAAAAACGTAACGCGACGATTTACGAAAACGTAAATACTTTATGCTTAGCGGGTATTCAAGGCCAGTGTGACTTACCTGAGATCAGTATTCGAGTGTGTATCATTATGGATAACGTTCAGGGTGATGAGCGTGTTGATTTTGATTCTGAATATCCTGCTCTTTCTGAGCTGTACCATATCGTAAAAGATATGGCTCGCGGAGATGCAAGACAGGAACTGACGAAGAAAGATCGCATGCAGCAGAATCTCACGCGCCATAAGGCAGAGACTCGCTTGAATGATGCGGTCATCGAAGATTTGAAAAGGTTGCAGGAGAAGGTTAAGCCTCTCAACAACCAAATCAACATTCAGATGATCTAGTCACTAAGACTATTTAATGTAGAGGCTTGTTTAATACTCTATTTTTAAGACGTGCTGCTTTTAATACTTATGCCTTTAAGACACTTTGCCTTAAAGGCATATTGTTTTTAAGTCGTCTTGCTTTTTAATAGACAATGTTAAATGAGCTTTCTTACCTTTTGCGTCTCGTTAATCCCGACGCTTTGTTAGTGATCAAGCTAGCAGTTCTGAGTTTTTGTCTGAAAAATTGATTTTGTCTTGGAACGACCTTACTGGTCGTGTGGCAAAATAACCCGTCTATATTTTAATGTATGTAAAATGATTTGAGAGACCTTAGGTTCTCGCGGATCTAAATTGGAAGTACCGCTATGTCGAGCAAGCCAGTAACAACGAATCAGCAAATCGTTTGGGATCAAGAAATCTTAAACAAGTACAACTATTCGGGACCTCGTTACACCTCATACCCAACTGCGTTGGAGTTTCATGAAGCGTTTACTGTCGCTGATTACGACATGGCGTGTACTCAATATCCTGATCGTCCACTCTCTCTTTACGTGCATATCCCATTTTGTCACAAGCTTTGTTACTACTGTGGTTGTAATAAAGTCATTACTCGTCACTCGCATAAAGCGGATGAGTACTTGGATGTGATTGAACATGAAATCCGCCAGCGCGCCTCTTTATTGAATGGCCGTAAAGTGACTCAACTGCACTTCGGTGGTGGTACACCAACGTTCTTGACCAAAACACAAATCACTCGTTTGATGGGCATTTTGCGTGAAGAGTTTAACTTCACCTCTGACGCGGAAATCAGTATTGAAGTTGACCCGCGTGAGATTGAGCTAGACGTACTTGACCACCTTCGAAATGAAGGCTTCAACCGCCTGAGCATTGGCGTGCAAGACTTCAATAAAGAAGTACAGAAGCTGGTTAACCGTGAGCAAGATGAAGAATTCATTATTGCAATGGTTCAACGTGCGACAGAGCTAGGCTTCCGTTCAACTAACCTGGATTTGATCTACGGCCTACCAAAGCAGACTCAAGCTTTGTTCGCTGAAACATTGAAGCAAGTGTTAGAAATGAAGCCGGGCCGTTTATCTGTATTTAACTACGCACACATGCCGCAACTGTTTGCTGCGCAGCGTAAGATAAAAGATGAAGACCTACCTGAAGCTAAAGAGAAGATGGCTATCTTACAAGATACTATCGAGACGCTAACCGGGGCGGGTTATCAGTTCATAGGTATGGATCACTTCGCATTACCTGAAGATGAGCTAGCCGTAGCACAACGTGAAGGTATTCTGCATCGTAACTTCCAAGGCTACACGACCCAAGGTGAAGCTGACTTAATTGGTTTCGGTGTTTCTGCTATCTCAATGGTTGGTGATGCTTACGCACAAAATCAGAAAGAGCTGAAGAAGTACTACGCTCAGGTGAATGATCTGCGTCATGCACTTTGGAAAGGTGTTGCTCTAGACCGTGACGACCTTCTACGTCGTGAAGTGATCAAGCAGCTGATTTGTAACTTCAAGCTTGATAAAACAATGATCGAATCTGAGTTCTCGGTTCACTTTAATCGCTACTTCAAAGAAGATTTAGAGCTTCTACAAACTTTTATCAACGATGAGTTGGTTGAAGTCGATGATAAAGAAATCCGCGTAACTTTGCGTGGCCGTTTGCTGATCCGTAACATCTGTATGTGTTTTGATAAATACCTACGTGCCAAGGCTCGCCAACAGCAATTCTCTCGCGTCATCTAATAAATCGATAGAGAATAGAAACATAAAAAATGCCAGCATCATGCTGGCATTTTTGTATCTGACTCATTCGGTTTCTGCCTGATTTAGGCGAGGTTCTCTTTGGTGCCCTGTTTGGCCTCTGCGTTTTGTTCGGCTTTGTTATTCGTTTTAAACTTGGCATTTAGCTTACTGCGTAGGTCGGTAGGCCATTGGTCAAACGGAACTGGACGGCTGTATAAGAAACCTTGAGCTAATGGGCATTGAAGCTGCTTGAGTAGTTCAGCTTGTTGTTGTGTTTCAACGCCTTCTGCCACCAAACTCACTTTGAAACCCTTGGTAATGTTGACGATGGCCGCGACGATGGAGCTGTCTAGGTTCTCTTTTTCCAACTTACTGACGAAGCTGCGATCGATCTTTAAGCAATCAAATGGCAGTTTGTGTAAGTAAGCCAGTGACGAATAGCCGGTACCAAAGTCATCAATTGCAATCGAGATGCCTAGTGCTTTTAGCGTCAGCATATTATCGATGATGGTTTGGTCATTGTCGACGATGCGTGATTCAGTGATCTCTAGCGTCAGGTTTTGGGCTGGTAATTTGGTGTCACGCAGCGTGGTTTTAACCAATTCAATGAATCCGCTTTCACTCAGTTGGTCGACAGATAAGTTAACGTGAATAGAGAAGTCTTTATTCCATTTTCCAGATTCAATCGCAATAGCGGTATCTCGACATGACTTGTGCAAAATCTGCTTACCAATGTCGTATATCAATCCTGTTTCTTCTGCTAAAGGAATGAACTCCAAAGGTGAGATTATACCCTCGTCCGTTACCCAACGAGCCAAAGCCTCGGCACCTATGGTAGCTCCAGATTCCAGGTCGATTATTGGCTGATAGAAGGGCTCGAACTGCTGAAGCTCAATTGCCTTGTTAAGACGTGCCAGCATCTTGGTACGATATCTCGATGCTTTGCCCATTTCTGGGTTGTAAATACTGACACTGGTTTTGTCTTGCTTTGCGTTGCTCAAGGCTATACTGCTGTTGCGTAGCAGCAGTGTAATATCGTTGACGTTCGAGACATTCACGACCCCCATTGATACTTTGATGACCACGCTTTCTGATTCCATGGCAAATGGGGAGGTAAAAATTCGAAGTAAGCGGCTCGTCAGTAGCTGGACGTCATCTATTTGATTGATGTTAGGAGCGTAAATCGCAAATTCATCCCCGCCAGTTCGAGCTAACAGGAAGTTCGATGGCAGCGTGCCTCTTAAACGAGCAGCCGCAATGATAAGCAGTTGGTCACCATTGTAATGGCCGAGGCTATCATTAATATCTCGAAAGCGGTCAATACCAATTAAGTAAAGTGTACCTTTTTCGTTTTCAGGGTTTTTCTTGGCTGTATCAATAAAGCCTTCACGACTATACAGTTTAGTTAATGAGTCATAGGTAAGTTGAGCCTGTAACGCCTGAAAAGAAGCCTTTAAATTGTTGGTCATTTCATTAAATGACGCAGTTAACATGCTAATTTCATAGATATTGCCCGTTTTTGGCATGCTCGTATCCCAGTCACCTTTGGCGAGGCGCTTTGCTGCCCCTGCTGTTGAAGTGATGGGTTGAGTTACGCGATTAAAGGCAATTAATCCAGCGATAATACCAATGCAACTGAGCGTTAGACCGAGTAACCAGCTGTTTCTTTGGTTTTTTGGCAATTCACCAAGTAGGCTACTTTCTGGGATCGACATACCAATAATCCAAGTGATGCCGTACTCATCTTCATAAGGGGTAAGTTGATTGAAATATCGTTCGTTATCTAAATTAAAACTAAAGCGCTGCACATTTAAATCATCGATTAGATGAAACTTATCTACATAACGGGCACTTTCACGTATTACCGCGTTAGCACTCTCTGTTGCTAACAAGCGCTGGCCTTTGTCTGTTTGTCCTGTTCCCCAAGAGACCACGCTGCCTCCGCCCGAATGAGCGACTAAGCGCTGTTGCTTATCAATAATATAAACAGAAGCATCTGTTTCATCTTTTAGTTCTTTGAGAAATGCATTAAAAGTGTTGATCTTGATATCGCTGGCAAGGACACCTTTGAGCTCGTTATCACTATAGATAGGAGCAAGAGCCGATAAAGTGATCTCTTGTCGTTCATCTGCATTGGCATAAATTGATGACCATAATGCCTTGTTCTGTGCTACGACAGGTGTGTACCAAGGGCGAACTCTTGGGTCGTAAGCTGAAATCACGGTTCGAATGTCTTCGCTAATCGTGTGGCCACGATAAATGACCAGCTGGCCTTGGGTTCGGTCATCTCGGGCCATCAAAGTGTAGCCGTTGTTAACTTCTTTTCGAAAACCGACGTAGCTACCGTCTGCAGAGCCAAAACTAATCACATCTAGTTGGGGAACAGCTTGGAAATGACGAGAAAATTTATAAAGGATGTAGTCTTGAACCAGACTAAGATCTCCCTCTTTATAAAGGTTGTGATAACCGATGTTATGACTTAGTGAAAGGTTAGCGTGAAATGGCTTTTCTAAAAAATCGGCAAGGCTTTGATGAACGTTATCAGTGAGTGATGTTAGTTGGCGCGCACTAATATCACTCACCATCTCCTTGTAGCTTTGCTTTTGAGTGAAAATCATTACGCCCATAGTGAAGAGAAATATCATCACGAATGGCAGAACCACTGCGGTTCTCAAGGTAATTTGTGTTTTCAAAGACATCTTTAGCTACAGTTTGGATAGATAGTGTACTGTAATTGTACCGATACTATTCAAAGCAAGCGACACTTTTTTAGCTTTAAAAAATATGTATATAGAGGCATATAAAGATCAGTACAACTCTTTGAGTTTACGAGTCAGGGTATTTCTTCCCCATCCTAAAACTTTCGCTGCATCTTGTTTATGGCCATTAGTATGGTTGAGTGCGGCCTCTAATAATATACGTTCAAACTCGGGTAGAGCATAAGTCAGCAGCTCTTTTTCGCCGGAATCAAGCGCACTCTTGGCCCAATTAGCCAGCAGTTGTTGCCAATTACCATCAGTACCTTCGCTGATCACAACCTTCTCTTCCAACAACTCAGGAGGCAGATCCGAAGGAAGTATTTCACTACCACTTGCCATTACTGTTAACCAACGACAAATGTTCTCAAGCTGACGCACGTTACCCGGCCAATTGAGCTGATTGAGCTTCAGAATGGTCTCTGGGTGTAGTGTCTTCACTTCTACACCAAGCTCTTCAGCGGCTGATGCTAGGAAGTGGTGAGTCAGCTTTTCAATGTCCTGTTTACGTTCGCGCAGTGCCGGAATATGGATTCGGATAACGTTGAGTCGATGGAAAAGGTCTTCACGGAAACCACCGTCATGTACTAAGCGCTCAAGATCTTGGTGGGTTGCGGCAACGATACGAACATCGACCTTAACCGCAGAATGTCCACCTACGCGATAAAACTGGCCATCAGACAGCACGCGCAGTAGTCGAGTCTGAATATCGAGTGGCATGTCGCCAATCTCATCAAGAAACAGAGTACCCCCGTTGGCTTGTTCAAAACGCCCTTGGCGAACGCTGTTGGCTCCAGTAAAGGCTCCTTTCTCATGGCCAAACAGCTCTGACTCGATGAGATCTTTGGGAATGGCTGCCATGTTCAGGGCGATAAAGGGCTTTTTCGCTCTAGGGCTGTGACGATGTAAGGCGTGTGCGACTAGTTCTTTACCTGTACCTGATTCACCATTGATCAGTACGGAAATGGATGACCGAGACAAACGACCAATGGCGCGGAAGACTTCCTGCATCGCAGGCGCTTCGCCAATGATTTCTGGCGCGTTGGTGTCTTCGGCTACTTCGCTGGCTTGTTCTCGCTTTTGCTCTTGGCTGTGGGCGATTGCTCGCTCTACTAAAGTCAGTGTCTCATCGATATCAAACGGCTTAGGCAGATACTCAAAAGCGCCTTTTTGATAAGCATTGACCGCCGCATCAAGGTCTGAGTGCGCGGTCATAATGATCACTGGCAGGTCGGGAGAGCGTTGATGAACCTGATGCAAAAGCTCAATACCGTCAATGCCGGGCATGCGAATATCAGATACCAATACATCTGGCGTCTCGCGCTCAAGAGCAAGTAATACGCTCTCTGCATCAGCAAATGTTTCACACTTTATATCCGCAGATGAAAGTGTTTTCTCTACTACCCAGCGGATAGAGCTGTCGTCATCGACGACCCAAACGTATCCTTTACTCATAATTCAATTCCTTTGCAGCCAAATCTATTGTGATAATCATTGTTGTTTTTATTGTTCGGTATTCAGTGTTGCTAATGAAACGTTGTTTCCAGTGGGAGACCCAGCTTTGCTTATATCGGCAAATAAATCGTGAATGTGGTGTTGCCCGGCCAGCTTTCAACATCAATTTTCCCATTGTGTTGATCGATCAGGTTTTGAGATATCGATAGCCCTAGCCCTGTACCTCCTTCTCGTCCGCTGACCATTGGGTAAAACAGGGTGTCTTTCAATTCATCGGGGATACCCGGGCCGTTGTCGCAGATCTCAATGCGAGCGGCGAGTTTGTGTCGCTGACCATGAATGTTTGCTTGATGCACCGTTCTGGTGCGAATGGTGATTTTCCCTGATTCTTGAGCCTTCAGAATCTGAGCTGCGTTGCTCACTATGTTGAGCATGGCTTGTTCTACCTGTGCTGAATCCATCAAGATGTCCGGTAGGCTCGGGTCGTAGTCTCGTTCGATGATGAGTGTTGAGCCTGATTCTAGCTCGACGAGTTGCCTTACTTTTTCAAGTATTTGGTGAAGGTTCTCTTCCGATTTGGTCCCCGGTTTCTGTGGGCCAAGCAGGCGATCGACCAAAGCTCTCAGGCGGTCGGCTTGCTCAATAATGATCTGCGTATATTCATTAAGGGACTGATCAGGGAGCATTTTACCAAGTAGCTGCGCGGCTCCTCTTAATCCGCCCAATGGATTCTTAATCTCATGGGCTAATCCGCGCACCAATAGTTTAGCCGCTTGTTGTTGTGCGTGTTGGTTGAGCTCTTGGCTGAGGCGTCTTTGTTGGTCTATCTTGCGCATCTCAACCAATAACAGCGTTTCTCGCTGCCAAGAGATTGGGCTCACTGTTACCTCAAGCATTAGTGGGCGGTTATCAACCACAAAGGTAACGTCACTGTCGGTAATGCTCTGGCCACTTTGTAGCGGTTGAGTCAACAGCGCTAAATCCAGTGAGGCGTGCTGGATAAGTTGGCTCAGAGGGTGATCAACGATACGTCGTGCACTTTGCGAAAAGAGTTGTTCAGCCGCCGGGTTGGCGTATCGGACATACAGTTGCTCATCGAGCATCAATGTTGAGGTCACCATATTGTCGAGAATGGCGCTGGAAAGATGATGTGTATCTATGCTGTCGCTTTTGGCTGATCGATTCACTATTTCGTCCTTGAACTGGTGTTTTTCTCACTGCACCAAATTGGTGCGAAGCTAAGTTCAAGTATGGCGCATATCAACCAGAAGCTAAAGATAATTCATTAGAGTCGCTGAAAGCTGCTTCGATCAGGTGAAAAGTAGAGGTAATTTGGCCTCTTTTAACACATTGGCTTACTTGAGCGTCGCTCGATGTAAATACACGGTGACTGGACTAGTAGATGCAATAAGCTTGCCGCTTCTATGTGCTTGAATTGCAATGGTGTGAGTGCCTCGTTCGATACCTTTCAATTCCCAATTAGGTTGGGTTTGTGGAGCGCCATAACGACGACCATCGAGCATCAGTTGCAACTGCTCTCCAATACCAAGCTTGCGGTTGAGTTTTATTTTTATTGGGATTAAGCCACGGTTGCTGCGGATGGTTTGATCATGAACTGGAGTCAGCATGCTGAGGGCTAACTGAGCGGGTACCTCTCGTTTCGTGTTATCTGTTTTTTTCTGAGCTTGAGCCGGTGTTGCCGTTTTACTTGTAGAGGGATCTGCAGCGTCAACAGGCGTTGAAGCCTCAAATTTAGGGGCTGGTGCGGAAGCTTGTACGTCAGGTAGGCGAAGAGCCTCCGCACCTTGATCGGTAGGGGTATCACTAAAGTGAAGCACACCATCCTCATCTTCCCAGGTGTACACCGTTTGAGCAGAGCACGAGAATGCGACTGTTAATCCGATTAGGAACAGTATGTTTTTCATATCGTTAGCCTCTTTCCACCGTTAGGTGTTTTCACGTTTGACGTTAGTTTTGTTATTGATTTTATTGTATTTATAGCAACAGCCTCTGAGGGCTTTTGTTTAAGATATGGTACGAGGAAGCAGGGGGAGGGAGAATAGAAAAAAGGCCCGCCTGCGAGGCGAGCCTAATATTTTTTAGTGCTTCTTACATGTTGCAATAGCTTTTACTGCAGTAAGAATTACATGCTAACCGACGGAGGATTAAACTGAGTAGTACAGTTCAAACTCAAGTGGGTGTGTAGCCATGTTCACGCGCTGTACATCGTCAGATTTCAGAGTGATGTAAGAATCGATGAAGTCGTCAGAGAATACGCCACCAGCAGTTAGGAACTCACGGTCTTCGTTAAGTGCTGCTAGAGCACCTTGTAGAGATTCTGCAACTGTTGGGATTTCAGCTGCTTCTTCTGCAGGAAGGTCGTATAGATCTTTATCCATAGCTTCGCCAGGGTGGATCTTGTTCTTAATACCGTCAAGGCCAGCCATAAGCATTGCTGAGTAGCATAGGTATGGGTTAGCTGCTGGGTCACCAAAACGTAGCTCGATACGACGTGCTTTCGGGCTTGGTACTACTGGGATACGGATAGAAGCAGAACGGTTACGTGCTGAGTAAGCAAGCATTACAGGTGCTTCGAAACCAGGTACAAGACGCTTGTATGAGTTCGTTGATGGGTTAGCAAATGCGTTGATTGCGCGAGCGTGCTTGATTACACCACCGATGTAGTAAAGAGCCATTTCAGATAGGCCGCCGTACTTATCACCAGCAAACAAGTTTTGTCCATCTTTGTTCAATGACATGTGAACGTGCATGCCAGAACCGTTGTCACCAACTAGTGGCTTAGGCATGAATGTCGCTGTTTTGCCAAATGCGTGCGCAACGTTGTGTACAACGTACTTGTAGATTTGAGTCTCATCCGCTTTTGTTGTTAGCGTGTTGAAGCGAGTTGCGATTTCGTTTTGACCCGCAGTTGCAACTTCGTGGTGGTGAGCTTCAACAACTAGGCCCATCTCTTCCATTACTAGACACATTGCTGAACGGATATCTTGAGATGAATCGACAGGAGCTACTGGGAAGTAACCGCCTTTAACGCCAGGACGGTGACCTTTGTTACCGCCTTCGATGTCAGAGCCTGTGTTCCAAGCTGCTTCTACATCATCAATTTTGAAGAAAGAACCAGACATGTCGTTTGAGAACTTAACGTCATCGAATAGGAAGAATTCTGGCTCTGGACCCACTAGAACTGTGTCTGCGATACCCGTAGAACGTAGGTATTCTTCAGAACGTTTAGCGATAGAGCGTGGGTCACGGTCGTAGCCTTGCATTGTTGCAGGCTCAAGGATGTCACAACGGATGTTTAGCGTTGCATCTTCTGTGAATGGGTCCAGTACAGCAGAAGCTGCGTCTGGCATCATTACCATGTCAGATTCATTAATGCCTTTCCAACCAGCTACTGAAGAGCCGTCAAACATTTTGCCTTCTTCGAAGAAGTCTGCATCAACTTGGTGAGAAGGAATAGAGATGTGCTGCTCTTTACCTTTTGTATCAGTAAAACGTAAGTCGATAAATTTAACTTCGTTCTCTTGGATCAGGGATAGTACATTTTCTACTGACATCTTGGATAACCTCCAGTGTTATTAATTCGGTATTAGCTCGATTCGGTTGAAACCAGCATTGATTAATGTCTATACGTGCATTAATCGATGCTGATTTATCTATAGCCAAAAACGTGCCAAAAAAATTATTCCATTAATTTCAATGATTTACTTGTTTTCTTGATTTGCGAACTCTGACTTTTGCACCAAAATGATCTTTGATTGCACGATATTGGTGCAATTATTTATCTGTGCACCAATATGAGACATAAGCGAACACCATTCAGCAATGAATTGCCTAAGTTGTCAATCCACTTTTGTTATTTTACCGGAGATTTGGTTGCCCACTTAGCGGGTGATATTTTTCGATAACCCTACGAATTAGTCGACTAGACACTGTACGGAACCAAAGTTAAGCGGATATGAATCGCTAATAAAGAAAAAAGCCTTGGTTCAGATCACATATTTCTGGGTTTTTGTCTAGAATCTGGTATATTATTGACCGTTTTTTAAATCAAGCTAGCGGTTATTATCCAAACTTTTGAGATAAGTGACGGCTACTTTTATGAGTGAATCGAGAATCCATGTCTACTCCACAGATTGATAAGTTAAGAAATATCGCGATCATCGCGCACGTTGACCACGGTAAAACGACTTTGGTTGATAAACTACTACAACAGTCAGGCACTCTTGAGTCTCGTGGTGAAGCTGAAGAGCGTGTCATGGATTCGAATGACATCGAAAAAGAGCGTGGCATTACAATCCTTGCTAAGAACACAGCAATCAACTGGAATGATTACCGCATCAACATCGTAGATACTCCGGGACACGCGGACTTCGGTGGTGAAGTTGAGCGTATCATGTCTATGGTTGATTCTGTTCTGCTTATCGTTGACGCAGTTGATGGCCCAATGCCTCAAACTCGTTTCGTAACGCAAAAAGCATTCGCACACGGTCTTAAGCCAATCGTTGTAATCAACAAGATTGACCGCCCAGGCGCTCGTCCTGATTGGGTTATGGATCAAGTATTCGACCTTTTCGACAACCTAGGTGCTACAGATGAGCAACTAGACTTCACCGTTGTTTACGCTTCAGCGCTAAACGGTTGGGCAACAATGACTGAAGGCGAAACTGGCGAGAACATGGAACCATTGTTCCAAGCTGTTGTTGATACAGTAGAAGCACCAGCAGTTGACCTTGACGGTCCACTACAAATGCAAATTTCGCAACTTGATTACAGCTCTTACGTAGGTGTTATCGGTGTTGCTCGTGTTACTCGTGGTTCTGTTAAGCCAAACCAACAAGTAACTATCGTGAATGCTGAAGGCAAAAAACGTAACGGTAAAGTAGGTACTGTACTTGGTTACCTAGGCCTTGAGCGTCACGAAGTAGAACAAGCTAACGCTGGCGACATCATTGCAATCACAGGTCTTGGTGAGCTGAAAATTTCAGACACTATCTGTGACGTAAACACTGTTGAAGCAATGGAACCTCTATCTGTTGATGAACCAACAGTAACAATGACTTTCCAAGTAAACACTTCTCCGTTCGCGGGTAAAGAAGGTAAGTTTGTAACTTCACGTAACATCCTTGAGCGTCTTGAAAAAGAATTGGTTCATAACGTTGCACTACGTGTTGAAGAAACTGAAAGTCCAGACCGTTTCCGCGTATCAGGCCGTGGTGAACTTCACCTTTCTATCCTGATCGAAAACATGCGTCGTGAAGGTTTCGAGCTAGCAGTATCTCGTCCAGAAGTAATCATCAAAGAAGAAGATGGTCAGAAAATGGAACCGTTCGAAACGGTTACTATCGATGTAGTTGAAGAGCACCAAGGTGCGATCATGGAAAGCATCGGTCTACGTAAGGGTGAGCTAACAGATATGGCACCAGATGGTAAAGGCCGTGTTCGCATGGACTTCATGATGCCTTCTCGTGGTCTTATCGGTTTCCAAACTGAATTCCTTACAATGACGTCTGGTTCTGGTCTTATTTACCACTCGTTCGATCACTACGGTCCTTACAAAGGCGGTATCATTGGTCAACGTAACAACGGTGTTCTAATCTCGAACGCGACTGGTAAAGCACTGACTTACGCATTGTTCTTCCTTCAAGCTCGTGGTCGTCTATTTACAGAGCACGCTGATGAAGTTTATGAAGGTCAAGTAATCGGTATTCACAACCGTTCAAACGACCTGACAGTAAACTGTCTGAAAGGTAAGCAACTAACGAACGTTCGTGCATCTGGTACTGATGAAGCACAAGTTCTTTCTCCACCGATCAAGCACACTCTAGAGCAAGCTCTTGAGTTTATCGATGAAGATGAACTAGTAGAAGTAACGCCACTAAACGTACGTATCCGTAAGAAGCTTCTTACTGAAAACGAACGTAAGCGTGCAGCACGTCCAGCTAAGGCTTAATTGCCAGTTGACTAGCTTCTAGCTATTCAAGCAATACGTTTTAGAATAAATAAGAAAGCCCCGTGTAGCCTAGCTGCTCGGGGCTTTTGTTTTATATGGTGTTGGAGTAGATACGGGTAAACGAGATGCAGGATACGAAGGGCGTTCAAGTATTCGTCATCCTCAAGAGGGAGCAACGACCGAGTTGGGGATCTAGCTTTTGATACCTAAGTAACGCTCAACGAATTGAAGCCGCTCATCGACTGATATAAATGGCACTTCGATCACCTCATAACCTAGCTCTTGATAGACTCTGACTAGCGCGTGATGAATCTCTAACGCTTCCTTAAACGGATAAGGTCTCACATCATCTTGTACATAAATTGAAGCCTCAGGGCGACAGAACAGTACTTGGGGGTAATAACCTTGGCTCGCTTCTCGGTAGGTTGTGTTTATCTCTAGTTTCGCCTGAGCCAAATAGCCACAAATGTCTGGAATGGCGCGATCAAGAAAAGCAATTTGGTGCTGCTTCGCTTGCTCTTTTTGCTCGCTCATCACGTCTAAGCACAAGTAAGCAAATCCCGGTAGGTCTAACCAAGGTAAAATACCGTTCTCAAGTTGGCTCTGTTGTTCTATCAATTGGCGAGAGGATTCTACAAATATTGGGTAACCCGCATTACCCAAGGCATTGATCAGTGTTGTCTTCCCGGCTCCGGGGCCTCCAGTGATAATGATTGGCTTCATTGTGTTCTGTCTCTGAAACGTTATTTTTGGTTGAGTTGTGCTAAGAACTTATCCGACTCAGCTATCGCAGCATTCATCTGTTCTATCGCGTAGGCGATGTCTTTTTCTAAGCTCATAAACTCTCCCTGCAATGAACCAACGGCACTCGCATTGAGATTGTGTTTGAGATAAAGCGTGTTGTCGCGAAGAGTGTTGAGTACCGGATCCATTTTCTTCTCAGCCCGTTTCATCGCTGACAGCATGGTCTGGTAAGACGATTTGGTTTCACGCAGCTTTTTCTCACTTGAACGACGCAGTGAATCGCTGGTGTAAAGGTCCAACTCTCCCTGCCACTCTTCAAACAGCGCATCCGACACATCTTCAATCGCAGCAATTCGGTCACTGACATTTTGTGCGGCTTTCTCACTGTCTTGGTATTTATCATTAATCTTGTTGTACATGTCTTCAAGGTCGCCGCCACTAAAATTAGTCAGGCTACTCAAAGCTTCAAGTGCGCTAGTAAACTCTTCCTGAGCGTCCTGTTGCGACTCTTTAGCGTCTTTCACTCTGTCGACCATAATGTCACGCTTGTGGTAACCCACTTGCTCCATTGCGGAGTAATAAGCTGATTGGCATCCAGTAAGAGTAAAAATAGAGAGGACTATAACTATTAAATAAGGCATCCTAGTTTCCTATAGTTAGAGAATATCAATCGTAGTAAATAACTGTTCAACCTAGCTTGTTAAAATGCTCGATAACGGCGTTAGAATTTTTGATTGTAGAATGACTACTTATCGAAACTATTCTTTGCCGAGAAGGGCTTCCTTGTTCTCAAGCCTTTTTCCTACGCTATTTTCGAACATTTACTTACTGTGATTAATATAACGGAATATTAATTAGGACTATGAACGAGTTACCAGGGAGTTACAAGTTGAAGATAAAAAAGGCAGCTACAGGAAGCATCCAGTTTTCCCGTTATCTTCTTACGCGGATGACGCACGATAGAGTTAATGTGAATGCAGGGTACTTGGCGTACATTACTTTGCTCTCGATCGTACCGATGTTGACGGTTTTGCTCTCTATTTTGTCGTCATTTTCAGTTTTTGCTGATGTTGGTTTAGTGATTCAAAACTTCGTTATTACCAACTTTGTTCCCGCTTCCGGGGATGCGGTGCATGGTGCTTTACTGGAGTTTGTTGCTAATACCGGCAAGATGACGGCGGTGGGCAGCGTGTTCTTGTTCATTGCCGCTCTGATGCTGATCTCTAATATTGATAAAAACCTAAACTACATCTGGCGAGTAACGGAAAAGCGACGTGCTGTGTTGTCTTTTTCGATGTATTGGATGGTGCTAACTCTTGGGCCTATTTTGATCGGAGCGAGCATTGCTGCAACGTCGTATGTGACATCATTAAACTTGTTACAAAACGAAGTCGTGTCGAGTGCTTTTAATACCGTGATTCGCAAGCTCCCTTTGATTACCTCATTCTTTGCGTTTTTCGGTCTGTATCTGTTGGTTCCCAACAAAAAGATTCACTTTTCTCATGCGGCAGCTGGCTCTCTAGTGGCGGCTCTGTTGTTCGAACTCAGCAAGAAAGGCTTTGCAGCTTACATTACTCAGTTTCCGTCTTACCAGTTGATTTATGGCGCATTAGCGGCGATTCCCATTCTTTTTGTTTGGGTCTATTTGTGCTGGTTGATTGTGTTAGTGGGTGCTGAAGTGACGGCCGCGTTGGGCGAGCAGGAACAGTGGAGTGACTCTCAAGAAATGGTACACTCGTCGGATAAAGACAAAATTACAGAGCAAGGAAACAACAGTGATAGCACTGATCCAGAGAGTAAGTGAAGCTGCCGTCCGTGTTGATGGCGAAGTAGTGGGTGAGATTGAGCAAGGCTTATTAGTTCTGTTAGGTGTAGAAAAAGGTGATGACGAAGCCAAAGCCAAACGTTTGATGGAACGAGTGACCACTTATCGTGTCTTTGGAGATGAAGACGATAAAATGAACCTTAACGTGAAGCAGGTAGAAGGTAAGGTATTAGTGGTGTCTCAATTCACTTTGCCAGCTGACACCAAGAAAGGGACACGAGCTGGATTTTCTCGCGGTGCTCACCCAGAAGATGCAGAGCGTCTTTACAACTACTTCTCTGACCAATGTGAATCAGTGTTGCCAACGGAACGTGGCCGATTCGCAGCCGACATGAAAGTGTCTTTGGTTAATGATGGCCCAGTGACATTCTGGCTGCAGGTTTAGGCTTAAAGGAATAAGCATGTTTAAACTCATAACCCCGACCACCGAAAATCAACTGAACAAGTATTACCATTTTCGTTGGCAAATGCTCCGTGAACCTTGGCGAATGCCGGTCGGTTCAGAGCGCGATGAATATGACCCAATGAGTCACCATCGCATGATTGTTGATGGTCGAGGTCGCCCGATGGCGATTGGTCGTCTCTATATCACCCCAGATCTAGAGGGGCAGATTCGCTATATGGCGGTGAAGAACTCTCGCCAAAGCAAAGGCATGGGCTCACTTATCTTGGTTGCGCTAGAGTCACTGGCACGTCAAGAAGGTGCGAAGCGTTTGGTGTGTAATGCTCGTGAAGATGCGATCTCATTCTATGAGAAGAATGAGTTTGAGCGTCGTGGTGAGATTAACGACCAACGCGGGCCTGTGCGTCACCAACAGATGGTAAAACCTCTTGATCCAATGGCTGATGTACTGCGCAAACCAGAATGGTGTAATGAGCTTCAGCAGCGCTGGGAGCATCAGATCCCGATCAGTGACAAGATGGGCATTAAGATCAACCAATACACTGGTTATCAGTTTGAATGTAGCGCTCAGCTGAACCCAAACCTTAACCCTCATAACACTATGTTTGCTGGCTCAGCCTTTACTTTGGCGACCTTAACCGGTTGGGGTATGACTTGGTTACTAATGAAGGAGCGTGGGTTGACAGGTGATATCGTACTAGCAGATAGTAATATTCGTTACCGTCATCCAGTTGAGAAAAACCCAGTGGCATCCACGTCATTGGATGGGATCAGTGGCGATTTAGATCGCCTCGCGTCTGGAAGAAAAGCTCGTATCATCATTCACGTGACCATTAACAGTGGCGACGTGGAGGCGGTTGAGTTTACGGGAACCTATATGCTGATCCCTGACTACAAAAAGAGATTATCAACAGACTCCAACGTAAGCGTATAGCTGACAATGGCTAGCAGATAAAGATACAGATAGAAGGCGCTACTCTTGTGGAGTGGCGCTTTTTTGTTGGCAGTCGTTAATCTCGGAATACTCAGCTTGGGTGAGCTTTCCTGATATTTGGTGGCATGGGTCGGATAGTGAAATAGAGAGAGTGTGTTGCTCGGTTTTTAGCAAGTCGAGCTCTCCAGAAATTTCGCCATTTAACGTTTGAATCCTTTGTTCGCTTTGCTCTGCTGCCGATGCACCAATAATGTGCACTGGTTCAAGTGTGAAGCGTCCACGGTCAAAATTCGCATTGAGCTCTGGGATTTCAAATACGTTATCAGTCGATGTTTCAGAAAGCTTATCATTAAAGGTCATCACACCTTGGCGAACGCTACCAGTGAGTTGACCTGTTGTGGAATAGCCGAGCATTAATGAATCGCCATATAAACCCGCAGCTTGAAGTTCAAATTCGCCATAACCGGTTGCGTCGAGCGGTAGTTCAAGTTGCTGTAACATGGGTGCTATCGGTAATCCATCGGCAGAGATCTCTAAGCTCCATGGCTTACTGATTTTGTTGAAGTCGAGTGTTGCGTTGGCTTCAATATAGCCGTGCTTTAGTGGCATAAACAGGCGTGTCAGCGTCCATTTTCCTTGCTCGCTATTCATCTCAACCACCGGCTGTGCGCTAATAATGTTTTGATAGCTGGCATCATTCGCGCTGGCCATCAGCTTTCCTTGCCACAGACCTAGCTTTCTATCCTGTAAAAGTTGAACTTGATACCCCTCGATATGTAATCCTGAGACCTGCCAGTAAGGCTTTTGTGCAAGTTGGATAAGTTGGTTGCGTTCTATGTTAATTCGGCTAATTTCGACATTCTGGAGCTGCGTGAGCCAAGGTATCAAGCGAGTGGCGGGTAGAGGGCTATCTTGGCTTTCCGTAATCCACTTTATACCTTGCAGGTCGAGCTGTGCTAATAGAATGCTGTTAGGGGTTACTTTGCCATTAAGTTGAACAGTGCCCTGTAGGAATTGAGTATAGAAGTCTTCAATCAGAATCTGGTTCGGATCTAAATTGAGCTTGATACTTGGCTCTATGAACATGTCATCATCAATGCTCACTCCCTCTGCTTGCAGAGAGAAAATGGCTCTCTGTTGCTTCCACAGCTCAAAAGGCAGTTGGATATTTTCTAACGAGGCATCAAAAGCTGCGAGGTGGCCATCTTGCCACTCTACATCGCTACGCAGAATATCTAAGCTATTGATGTGATTGATCTGAATACCTGCCACATCCCATTCTTTGCTTAGTAGGCTTTGGGTCTGTTTCTGATTGAGTCGCAAGCCATCGACGGTCACATTCACCAACGACCAATCTTGCTGATACTGCTCTGCTTGACCAGAAATTTTGGCACCACGCCAGTCAAACGAAGCGCCATACAGGGTGCTATCACTTGGTTTAAGATCTAGGTCAATCAACAGGTTATCGAACGCTTCGCCTTGCCAATACAGCTGTGAGGCAGAAAGTTGGGTTTTTCCATAAGGTAGAAGTGAGTTGTCGTTGTTCCACGTTGGGTCGGAGATCTGAAGGTCGATGCCTCGCGCGTTAAAGTCTGGGGTTGAAAAGTCGAGATTGTTGATGGCCAGCTGGTGGATCTTAATGCTTGGCTGGGTAAATAAAGAGGTGAGCGTTTCTAGGTCGTCGGCTTCTAACTGTAGGCCACTGATCAAAACAGATTCAAAGACCAGTTTGGCCTCCGTAATCGAGCTGGAGCTGAACCAAAGGTCAATCTTGTCGATATACAGCGGTGTTTGTTTTTCAGGTTGGCTTTGGGTAATGCCCATTAAGGTGATGTGATAAGGCGACTGGTACTCAACATCTTCAATGAGCACAGGTTGTTCAATCGCATGTTTGATAAAAAAGTTAGTAATATCCGTACGGTATTGGGTTTGCAGGCTTAATAGCAATGCTGCGATAGTTGCAACGGCGATAGCCAACGCAATGCCGAACACCATGAATACCTTTTTCATTCCCTGAAAGCCTTAAATTTCAATCGTCTTAAAACAGAGTGGAACAAAAAGGGTCAAGCATCAACAAAAAAGCCCCTCAAAAGAGGGGCTTGCTACAAAAATATCATTTTAAATTGGGCGTTCGCTTTTGGCTTGGCCCGAGCAGATGATTGGGTTAGTCCAGTTGAGGGCCAGCCGCAACCAGTGACTTACCTTCAGCGTTGTCTGTGTACTTATCAAAGTTGTTGATGAAGCGCTCTGCTAGATCTTTCGCTTTGCTTTCCCATTGTAGAGGGTCAGTGTACGTGTCACGTGGATCAAGAATCGCTGGGTCAACATCGTGCAACGCTAGTGGTACTTCTAGGTTAAACATAGGGATAACCTTAGTCTCAGCTTGGTCGATTGAGCCATCTAGGATAGCGTCGATGATGCCACGAGTATCTTGGATTGAGATACGTTTGCCAGTGCCATTCCAACCAGTGTTCACAAGGTAAGCTTCAGCGCCAGCTGCTTCCATACGCTTCACAAGTACTTCAGCGTACTGAGTTGGATGAAGAGTTAGGAATGCCGCCCCAAATGCCGCAGAGAACGTTGGTGTTGGTTCAGTAATACCACGCTCTGTACCTGCTAGTTTCGCAGTGAAGCCAGATAGGAAGTGGTACTTCGTTTGCTCTGGAGTCAGTTTAGAAACAGGTGGTAACACACCAAATGCATCAGCAGTCAGGAAGATAACCTTTTGAGCGTGACCGGCTTTTGATACTGGCTTAACGATGTTGTCGATATGGTGAATCGGGTAAGAAACACGAGTGTTCTCGGTTTTTGAGCCGTCATCAAAATCGATAGAACCATCGCCACGAACCGTTACGTTTTCTAGTAGCGCATCGCGACGGATTGCATTGTAGATTTCAGGTTCTGCTTCTTTAGATAGGCGAATGGTCTTGGCGTAACAACCACCTTCGAAATTGAAGATACCATCGTCATCCCAACCGTGCTCATCATCACCGATTAGCTCACGTTTAGGGTCGGTTGAAAGGGTTGTTTTACCTGTGCCTGATAGACCGAAGAAAATCGCCACATCGCCTTCTTCACCGACGTTAGCACTACAGTGCATTGAAGCAATGCCTTGCAGAGGAAGTAGGTAGTTCATCATTGCGAACATGCCTTTCTTCATTTCACCGCCGTACCAAGTACCACCGATGATTTGAACGCGCTCTGTTAGGTTGAAAGCAACGAAGTTTTCAGAGTTTAACCCCTGCTTTTCCCAGTTAGGGTTAGTTGTTTTAGCACCGTTCATTACCACGAAATCAGGTTCGAACGTTGCTAGCTCTTCGTCTGTTGGACGAATGAACATGTTCTTAACGAAGTGCGCTTGCCACGCTACTTCAGTGATAATACGTACACTTAAGCGCGTATCAGGGTTAGCACCACAGTAACCGTCAATGACAAACAGGCGCTTGCCAGATAGCTGAGTTGTCACAAGCTCTTTAAGCTCATCCCATACTTCAGTTGTAATCGGTTTGTTGTCGTTTTTGCCTTGATCTGACCACCACATGGTATCGCGCGTGGTGTCATCTTTAACAATGTACTTATCTTTTGGTGAGCGGCCAGTAAAGATACCAGTGTCAACCGCAACAGAGCCTAGTTCCGTTACTACGCCTTTTTCGTAGCCTTCCAAACCTGGCAGTGTCTCTTCAACGAATAACTGCTCGTAGCTAGGATTACGAAGAACTTCAGTAACGCCAGTCAGTCCGTGCTTAGTTAGATCAATTTGTGCAGCCTTAGTATGTTCCATAACGGTCATAGGTGCTCCTTGTAGGATATTTTGTAGGGATTTTGTATTAATTTTTTATTGTTATCTGCTCACCATGCTAGCAACGAGGCTCGGGGGAAACAGGGATATAGCTCAAAAAATATCCATATTAACCATGGGGTTTTAAGCGCCTCATCACATATTGGCCTGACTAGTCTATCCTGTACGCAAACCTTTGCGCTAGAGGAGAGAACATTATTAATTGATTAAAATTAAGAGGTGATTTTATTACGAGATGTTACGGAGTTTGCGATATTTTGATCACAAAAAAGGCCAGCGTAGTGCTGACCTTTTTGGGGTAAATTACGTGTTTTTGGTACGCCGTAAATTAATGAACCGTATTGCTGCCTTTATCTGCTGCTTCTGCATACAGAGCATCAACATCATTCTTGTCGAACGAGTAGTTTGTGCCACAGTAATCGCAGTGTAGAGCAACGCTGCCTTCAGTGCTAAGAATGTCGTAGATCTCTTCTTGAGCGACAGTAATGATAGCGGCACCGCTTCGGTCACGTGAACAACCACAGAAGAATTCAACCGGTTGTGGTGTAAACAGTTGTACTTTCTCTTGGTTGTACAAACGGTAAAGCAGTTCGTTTGCTTCTAGAGTGAATAGCTCTTCATTTTTAACTGTGTCAGTTAGCTGCTCTAGGTGCTCGAAGTCGTCTGGGGTACCAGTGCCGTCTGGCATCACTTGTAGCAACATACCAGCAGCGTGTGCTTTACCTTCATGCTCGCCCGTGCGCAACCATAGACGTGTCTTTAGCTGTTCAGAGTTTGCGAAATAACCTTCAAGGACTTCAGCTAAAGTGTCACCTTCAAGACCAACGATACCTTGGTAACGCTCACCTTTCTTAGGATCGATAGTGATCACTAGGTGACCTTTACCTATTAGATCGTGCAGGCCAGCGTCGTCGGCAATGTCGCCATCAAAGCGAGCAACGCCACGGATCTTCTGATCGTTATCGCCATTGATAACAGCTAGAGATACAGGGCCATCACCTTGCAGTTGCATCGTGATAGAGCCTTCAAACTTTAGAGTCGCTGTGAGTAGCGTCGTTGAAACCAGTAGCTCACCCAACAGCTTTTTTACTGGCGCTGGGTATTCCTTGCTAGAAATAATCTGTTGGTACGCTTCGTCCATCTGTACCAATTCACCACGAACTGATAGGTCTTCAAATAGGTAGCGATTTAAAACATTACTTGTAGACATTGGGTTGGCCATTTGGCTATTCCTTCTAGCTTATTGAGTCTTGAACTTGATGATGTCACGACGTTGCTTTTTATCTGGGCGACGTTCTGGTGCAGGGCTATGAGCATTCAGTTTACGTTGTGTTGCAAACTCTTCTCTCTTTGCCAAGCTCTCGGTGGTTTCTTCATAGAGGGTTTGAGCTATAGGAGCTCCACCACGATGGGCCGAGATTTTCTCGATTGTCACCGTCTTTTCTTCATTACCTTGGCGCAGGGTAATCACTGCTCCAAGTTCGACAATTTTACTTGGCTTGCTGCGCTGACCATTATAGTGGACTTTGCCACCATCGACCATATTGCGAGCAATAGACCGGGTTTTGTAAAAACGAGCTGCCCACAACCATTTATCGAGTCTGACAGCTTCATTAGTAGTTTTCATATAGGGCTGCGCCTTATTAAGTGAGAAATGAATGCGGTTTAACTGTAATGAACAGTGCGCAACATGCTTTTAATTACATTAAGTAGAAGCTTAAAGTGGAGGCGGTTGGCATTTTTTTCAAGTCATAATACAAAATAGCCATGTAATGCCGCTTTATAGATTTGCTATGATATAGTTCAGGATCTTATGCTTAAATAAGCTTGGTATCGAACGAATGAATAAAAAAGCTGAAAGTTTAATGATTTGCAGCATTTGTCGTCATGAAAAGGGGCAAGGAAAGTGAACTTTTTAGAGCTCAAGAATCGCGCAGGAAATTCTCCTGTGTTGAGCCGCTTATTAGAAAATGGATTTGTACTTCAGCAGAAACTAAGCCTAGCGATGTGTTGTATGTTGATTGCAGCTTCCGCATGGATTTTAGGACAGCTTGCATGGTTTATTGAACCTGCTGAGCAAACGGTTGTGCCTTGGAAAGCGTCTGTTTCATCTTCTTCTTCAGCACTTCAACCGACCCTTGATATCTCTTCTTTGCAGCGGAGCAACCTTTTTGGTGCCTATAACCCAACAACGCCAGTTGTGGTTGAACAGCAAGTTATCCAAGATGCGCCAAAGACACGATTAAATCTAGTTTTGGTCGGTGCTGTTGCCAGTTCTAATCCAAGACTGAGCTTAGCCGTGATCGCTAATCGCGGTACGCAGGCGACCTACGGAATTAATGAAGAGATAGAAGGCACTAGAGCTAAGCTTAAAGCCGTATTAGTCGACCGTGTGATTATTGATAACTCAGGTCGAGACGAAACCTTGATGCTTGAAGGTATTGAGTACAAGCGTTTAGCTGTCTCAGCCCCTGCGCCACCTCGCGCTTCTTCTTCGGTTCGTGGTAATAACCCTGCTTCAGCAGAACAGAAGCTAGATGAAATTAAAGCGAAGATAATGAAAGATCCGCAACAAATCTTCCAATATGTTCGACTGTCCCAGGTCAAGCGCGACGATAAAGTGATTGGTTATCGAGTGAGTCCAGGCAAAGATTCAGAACTTTTTAACTCAGTAGGGCTCCAAAACGGAGATATCGCGACTCAGTTAAATGGGCAAGACCTGACAGACCCCGCTGCTATGGGCAACATATTCCGTTCTATCTCAGAGCTGACAGAGCTAAATCTCGTCGTCGAGAGAGATGGTCAACAACATGAAGTGTTTATTGAATTTTAAAACTTTGCGTCTAACGAAGGACGAAAGTGTAGGAGAAGTACGTGAAGCATTGGTTTAAGAAAAGTGCATGGTTATTGGCAGGAAGCTTAATCTGCACACCCGCCGCCATCGCGAGTGATTTTAGTGCCAGCTTTAAAGGCACTGATATTCAAGAGTTTATTAATATTGTTGGTCGTAATCTAGAGAAGACGATCATCGTCGACCCTTCGGTGCGCGGAAAAATCGATGTACGCAGCTACGACGTACTCAATGAAGAGCAATATTACAGCTTCTTCTTAAACGTATTAGAAGTGTACGGCTATGCAGTCGTTGAAATGGACTCGGGTGTTCTTAAGATCATCAAAGCGAAAGATTCTAAAACCTCGGCAATCCCAGTTGTTGGCGACCGTGATTCGATCACAGGCGACAGCGTTGTGACACGTGTTGTGACGGTTCGTAATGTCTCGGTTCGTGAGCTATCTCCTCTGCTTCGTCAACTGAATGACAACGCGGGCGCGGGCAACGTGGTGCACTACGATCCTGCAAATATCATCTTGATTACCGGCCGTGCGGCGGTTGTAAACCGTTTAGCAGAGATCATCAAGCGTGTAGACCAAGCGGGTGATAAAGAGATTGAGGTCGTTGAACTAAAGAATGCTTCCGCCGCGGAGATGGTGCGTATAGTCGATGCACTAAGTAAAACCACAGATGCTAAAAACACCCCTGCCTTCCTGCAGCCTAAATTAGTTGCCGATGAGCGTACCAATGCAATTCTTATCTCAGGCGACCCTAAAGTACGCAGTCGTTTAAGAAAGTTGATTGAACAGCTTGATGTTGAAATGGCGACTAAGGGTAACAACCAAGTTATCTACCTTAAATACGCAAAAGCGGAAGACTTAGTAGATGTGCTGAAAGGCGTGTCTGACAACCTGCAATCAGAGAAACAAACATCAACCAAAGGCAGTTCATCGCAGCGCAACCAAGTGATGATTTCGGCTCACAGCGATACTAACTCGTTGGTGATTACCGCACAGCCAGACATCATGAACGCGCTGCAAGACGTGATCGCTCAACTCGATATCCGTCGTGCCCAAGTTTTGATTGAAGCCTTAATTGTTGAAATGGCTGAAGGTGACGGCGTTAACCTGGGTGTGCAGTGGGGCAACCTAGAAACGGGTGCCATGATTCAGTACAGCAATACCGGTGCATCGATTGGCGGTGTGATGGTGGGACTAGAGGAAGCAAAAGACTCGACAACCACTAAAGCGGTTTACGATAAGGATAACAACTTCCTACGTAATGAAACCACGACTGAAAAGGGTGACTATTCAACTTTGGCTTCTGCACTTTCTGGTGTTAATGGCGCTGCAATGAGTGTCGTTATGGGTGACTGGACTGCCTTAATCAGTGCGGTCGCGACCGACTCAAACTCAAACATTCTGTCTTCTCCAAGTATCACGGTGATGGATAACGGCGAAGCGTCGTTTATCGTTGGTGAAGAGGTGCCCGTTCTAACCGGTTCTACAGCAGGTTCAAGCAACGATAATCCATTCCAAACGGTTGAACGTAAAGAAGTGGGTATTAAGCTAAAAGTCGTGCCGCAAATCAATGAAGGTGACTCGGTTCAACTGCAAATAGAACAAGAAGTATCGAACGTATTAGGGGCAAACGGGGCAGTAGATGTTCGTTTTGCTAAGCGTCAGCTAAATACGTCAGTGATTGTTCAAGATGGTCAAATGCTGGTGTTGGGTGGCTTGATTGACGAGCGCGCACTGGAGAGTGAGTCTAAGGTCCCATTCTTAGGTGATATTCCTGTTCTTGGACACCTGTTCAAATCAACCAGTACTCAGGTTGAGAAAAAGAACCTAATGGTATTCATCAAGCCAACCATTATTCGTGATGGCATGACTGCAGATGGTATCACACAACGCAAATACAACTTTATTCGTGCTGAGCAGCTGTACAAGGCAGAGCAAGGCTTGAAACTGATGGATAACGATAATATTCCAGTACTTCCTAAGTTTGGCGATAGCATGAATCATCCTGCTGAAATCCAAGCCTTCATCGATCAAATGGAAGCAGAATAATGGCTGAATTGGTAGGGGCGGCACGTACTTATCAGCGCTTGCCGTTTAGCTTTGCGAATCGCTACAAGATGGTGTTGGAATATCAGCACCCGGAGCGCGCGCCAGTACTTTATTATGTTGAACCTCTGAAATCGGCGGCGATCATAGAAGTGAGTCGTGTTGTGAAAAATGGCTTCACGCCACAAGCGATCAGCGCAGACGAATTTGATAAAAAACTGACGGACGCGTATCAGCGTGACTCGTCGGAAGCTCGTCAGCTGATGGAAGACATTGGTGCCGACAATGACGACTTTTTCTCTCTGGCGGAAGAACTTCCACAAGACGAAGACTTGCTTGAATCAGAAGACGACGCACCGATCATCAAGTTAATTAATGCGATGTTGGGTGAGGCGATTAAAGAAGGCGCTTCGGATATTCATATCGAAACCTTCGAAAAGTCACTGTCGATCCGTTTCCGTATTGATGGTGTGCTGCGTGATGTGTTAGCACCAAGCCGTAAATTGGCTCCGCTGTTGGTTTCGCGTGTCAAGGTTATGGCTAAGCTGGATATTGCGGAAAAACGCGTGCCACAAGACGGTCGTATTTCTCTACGTATCGGTGGCCGAGCGGTTGATGTGCGTGTGTCTACCATGCCTTCTTCACACGGTGAACGTGTAGTAATGCGTCTGTTGGACAAAAACGCCACTCGCCTAGATCTACACAGTTTGGGTATGACGGCAGAGAACCACGAGAACTTTCGTAAACTTATTCAGCGTCCACACGGTATTATCTTGGTTACTGGTCCTACGGGGTCGGGTAAATCAACGACCTTGTACGCTGGCCTGCAAGAACTCAACAGTAACGAACGCAACATCCTTACCGTTGAAGACCCAATCGAATTTGATATTGATGGTATTGGTCAAACACAGGTAAACCCTAAGGTTGATATGACCTTTGCGCGCGGCTTACGTGCGATTCTTCGTCAAGATCCCGATGTGGTAATGATTGGTGAGATCCGTGATTTAGAGACTGCTGAGATCGCTGTTCAAGCCTCTTTGACGGGTCACTTAGTCATGTCGACTCTTCACACCAATACGGCAATCGGTGCGATCACGCGTCTGCGTGATATGGGCATTGAACCTTTCTTGATCTCTTCTTCTCTGCTGGGTGTTTTGGCTCAGCGCTTGGTTCGTACTCTGTGTAACGACTGTAAAGAACCTTACGAAGCAGATAAAGAACAGAAAAAGCTGTTTGGTATGAAGAAGAAAGAGAGCCTCACACTTTACCATGCAAAAGGTTGTGAAGAGTGTGGCCATAAAGGTTATCGAGGTCGTACCGGTATTCATGAGCTACTGATGATTGACGATTCGGTACAAGAGCTGATTCACAGTGAAGCTGGAGAACAGGCAATTGAGAAAGCGATTCGTGGCACAACCCCAAGTATTCGAGATGATGGCTTGAGCAAAGTTCTGAAAGGGGTAACGTCCTTAGAAGAAGTGATGCGAGTGACTAAGGAAGTCTAGTATGGCGGCATTTGAATACAAAGCGCTGGATGCCAAAGGTAAGAGCAAAAAGGGTTCGATTGAAGCGGATAATGCTCGTCAGGCTCGCCAACGTTTAAAAGAACAAGGTTTAATGCCGGTTGAGATGACCGAAGCTAAGGCGAAAAATGCGAAAGGTACTCAGCCTTCGACCAACTTTAAGCGTGGTATCAGTACGCCAGATCTTGCGTTGATTACTCGTCAAATATCCACGCTCGTTCAATCAGGCATGCCGCTAGAAGAGTGCTTGAAAGCGGTCGCTGAGCAGTCTGAAAAGCCACGTATTCGAACTATGCTATTGGCGGTTCGCTCTAAGGTTACCGAAGGCTACTCATTAGCCGATAGCCTGTCTGATTACCCGCATATCTTCGATGAGCTGTTTAGGGCCATGGTTGCGGCGGGTGAGAAGTCTGGTCACTTAGATGCGGTATTGGAGCGACTGGCCGATTATGCAGAAAATCGTCAGAAGATGCGCTCTAAGCTGCTACAAGCGATGATCTACCCTGTGGTGCTGGTGGTGTTTGCGGTGACGATTGTTTCGTTCCTGTTGGCAACCGTGGTACCTAAGATCGTCGAGCCTATTATCCAAATGGGCCAAGAGCTTCCTCAGTCGACACAATTTTTATTAGCCTCGAGTGAATTTATCCAGAATTGGGGCATCCAATTACTGTTGTTGATCATTGGTGTGATTGTGTTGATTAAGAGCGCGCTCAAAAAGCCGGGTGTTCGCATGAGCTGGGATCGCAAACTATTGAGTATTCCGCTGATCGGCAAGATTGCGAAAGGGATCAATACCTCTCGTTTTGCACGAACACTCTCAATTTGTACCTCGAGTGCGATTCCAATCCTTGAAGGGATGAAGGTCGCGGTTGATGTGATGTCGAATCAACATGTGAAACAGCAAGTATTACAGGCTTCAGACAGTGTTAGAGAAGGCGCAAGCTTACGTAAAGCGTTGGATCAAACCAAACTCTTTCCACCGATGATGCTGCATATGATCGCCAGTGGTGAGCAGAGTGGTCAGTTGGAACAGATGCTGACAAGAGCGGCAGACAACCAAGATCAAAGCTTTGAGTCGACGGTCAATATCGCGTTAGGCATTTTCACCCCAGCGCTTATCGCGTTGATGGCCGGTTTGGTGCTGTTTATCGTGATGGCGACGCTGATGCCGATGCTTGAAATGAACAATTTAATGAGTGGATAACGTACTGCTCATCAGGCGTTAGTTTTTGGATTATCGAGAAGAAGGGCATTATTACCTTCAACTCGCTATCTGTAATTTGGAGAAAATAATGAAAAATAAAATGAAAAAACAGTCAGGCTTTACTCTATTGGAAGTGATGGTTGTTGTGGTTATTCTTGGTGTTTTAGCTAGCTTTGTTGTTCCTAACCTTTTGGGTAACAAAGAGAA
>NZ_JBFRLX010000012.1:0-5505 GCF_041470165.1 Vibrio sp. 10N.286.46.A8 | reverse complement strand
CTAATCAATAGGGCTTTTTATCCATCAAAGATAATACTTAAGTTATCGTAAATTTATTCTATTTACTTTTCTCTTCTAGCTTAGCCTTTACTATTGGATATAGTTTTTCGTATGGCAAGTAGCCGGGGAGCAATGTTCCATCAATTAGCATCGCTGGTGTACCCCGAACACCTAGCCTCGTAAATAAGTTATAGTTTTCAGCAACTTCAATCGCTATTTCGCTGTCTGAAGAAACATAATCGGTGGCTTTGTTCTTCTTCGCTACTTTCATTATCGAACGAACATTGTGAATACCAGGCTTACTGATCAACATCTCTTCAACTGCTTTGTATTTTTCTTTGTCATTGTTCCAGACATTGAGTCCAAAAGTTGCTGAGTTCAATGGCGAATCTCTCTCCTTTAGAGGGATATAAATATTTATCACCTTGATGTCATTAGGGAACTCATCCGCTATTTTTCGAAGAACAGGGTCTAATTTTTTACACCACGGGCAACTAAAATCAGTCATATTTACGATCGTCAGTTTTGGATGTTCGGAACCATACCAAGGGTGATGTGGGTTGTTATAAATAAAGTCATGACTCTCAACTAACGTTTTATCAAAGCTACTTTGTTGATCTATGTAAGCAGCTAGACTGTCGTGAACTGAATCGATAATACCTTCGTTCGTTTCTAGCATTTGCGTTATCTCGGCAATTTTTTCTTGTTTTGTCATTGCGAAAGTGACGGGTGAGAAAGCCAGAGTAACCAATAGTGTGATGATGCTTTTTGTAATGAATTTCATATTTTTCCCATTAATACTTAGCTAACCAAAGTCGGGCTGCGATACCTATTGGCGTAGTAATTCCTGAAGTAACACTTGTTACTTTTCCATCATTAATAACAATGAGTGTTGGCGTTAAGGAGATTCCCCAATCGCGTGCAATTTTACCTTGAGTGTCATTAATGTTGTCGTAGCTATACCCTTTAGCATTCATATAGCGTTGAACTCTTTCATCTTTACCCGAAGTCAGTGATACACCAACGACGGGATAGCTCGATGAAAACCAATCAACCACTGGCGTCACAAATTTGCAGGCGACGCACCATGTCGTCCAAAAATAAACTAATACCGGCTCTTTCTTACTCATCTCTATTACATCTATCGGTTTACCGGATAACGACATCCCAACCATTGGCGGAACGTTCTGCATTGGAACGTCTTTTGTACGCCAATAATCAACACCAAAGACCACGACCAATGCGAACAAGGTATACAGTAATGCCGATCTCAACTTCTGCTTTTTGGACTGAGGTTTTACCTTAGCTTTTTTTCTCATCATTCGTCACCACCTTTTGCTTTCTCAATGGCTTCCATCACCGCATCACTGGTTAAGATGACAGGAAGCTCAATACCTTCCGGAGCGTTAGGGCCATAAACCATGTTGAACGGAACACCGAAACGGTTGTGATCTTGTAGGTATGACGTGACACTATCACTTGGGACTGTCCAATCGCCCTCCATCGGCACTACATCACCTTCAGTCAATACGCTGTAAACAGGATCTTGTAAGAGAACCCCGATCTTGTTTGCTTTACAAGTCACGCACCAATCAGCGGTAACATCAACGAAAACTACTTTGTCGTTAGCAACATGATCATCAATGGCTACGGTCGACAAAGCTTCCCACTCAGGTTCTGGTGGCAGAATTTTGGATGTTGCCTTCTCGACAAATAACGAGGCAGAGATAACACTCAACAGCAGCAAGGCAACAGCACCCGCAGTCTTGATTCCATGCACTTGAACCAACCTGACAAGCAATAGGCAAACACTGACCGCCAGTATTGCGTATAGCCACAATTGAGGGACATGAGGTCGAAGCAAGCTAAAGAGCCAAACGCTAGTGATTAGCATCATTCCGCCGAACAGGTATTTAACACGGTTCATCCATGCTCCTGGTTTAGGCAGCGCCAAAGCTATCGATGGGAATGCAGCAACGATGATCCATGGAAGTGCCATACCAACGGCAAGTGCGGTGAAAATACCAAACATCGTCGGGATAGTCGTGGCAAGAGCAAATGCAACGGCTGTCCCAAGAAATGGAGCAGAACATGGCGTAGCCAATAGCGTTGCGAACATGCCTTGTGTAAAGTGTCCGACGTAACTACTGTCTCCCTTGGTTGCCATCCACGTATTGGTATTCGATGAAAGACGGATCTCGAAAAGCCCTAACATGTTAGCGCTGAAAAGAGCTGTGACGATAAACATCCCACCGATAAACCAACCGTTTTGGAACTGAATTCCCCAACCGATAACGCTGCCTGATATTTTTAACACAGCCAAGAAAGTGGCGATTAACCAGAAGGATGCGAGGATGCCACTCGCAGATGCAAGGAATTGGAACCTAACCTGTTTTCTTGCCATGCCTTGAGCAGAAATAACCCCACTCAGTTTCATTCCAAGTACAGGGAATACACAGGGCATGATATTGAGAATCAACCCACCTAATAGCGCCAAAAGCACCATACTTATCATAGAGCTATTACCCACTATGCCGTTGGTAACAGTGGCTGGGTATTCTGTAATGAAGTCTTTGTCTTTGATGCTGACACGAATGTGTTGGTTGTTGAGATCGGGTGTGCCCATCCAGCTGCTGACGTCATAAGTCGCAATGGCTTGGTTACCTTCAATTTCAATGTGAGGAATACCAAATTCAGCATCTTGCATTTCATCTGAATCACCATCCACGATTATATCGGGTGCAGTCCAACCAATTTTATGTGTAGCAATAACTTGAAGTTGCGACTTGTGAGCATCCCAAATCGTAGATGTACCCTCTACAAGCGGTGAGTCTTTCGGCACTTCGCTCATTGCTTTTGCGTAGACAAGCATCGCGTCGTTATTCACGGTCATCTCACTTGGGTTAAACACCAAGTTGATGTCAAAATCCGTGAGAATACATATGGTGGTGCATGAAGACATCGTCAGCACTGCATGGAGCTCAACAGGTTTGTTCATATCATCAATATGAAGATTCATCGGAAAGATGATGTTGTGCTTGTAGCCTAGCGTATCTATGCCGAGCAAGTTGAAGCGTTGAGGAAACTTCCAAAACCATTGCAGTTGCGAAACGTTCTTAGAGTCAGCCCATTTAATTTTGGGCGCAATGCCTCCTTCGCCAGGACTTCTCCAGTAAGTTTTCCATTCATCAGAAAGGTTCACTTCCAGATAACCCGCCGCGGTTTTATCTTCTTTATTAATTTGTCCTGTCATGACAAAACGCGTTTCTACATACGGATGTAACTTGTCTTGCATCCAACCCGTTGTAACAGGAGTCATCGATTCGCTCGCACTTGCGTTCACAGTGAATGTTGAACACAACGCAACGAATAGCCAAAGCACAACAAAGCGCAATGACATTTTGCTTTTAGGCATGTCTAATTTTTCCTTAAAAAATGAATAATATGAGTGTTAGTTAAACGCTCTTATTTTCATTCTTTAAAGACACAGATCTTGAGATGGATGCGCCTACCTTTGTGGAGGATTGGCTCAGTGAAGGGAGAGAAATACGGGACAGTACTTAGCAGCCACAATACGACGACAACGAGTATGAAGTACGTGAATATAGCTTGATCATTGACTTGGTGGTGATCAAAATTTATCAGGTGTTCTGATAACTCACATTTTTGGACGGATTGGCCGTCTTGGGATTGAGATGCCCCATCAATAAAAACGCCACCATCGCTAATCTTGTTTGCCTGCACGGCAGTAGAAATAGCAGAATCACTGTTGTCATAATTTACTTTGCAGCCTTGGATAAAACTCATATTACTGGCGAGACAGAAACAGATAACCCAACCCACTAATAATAGTGCGCTACGAGTTAGCTGATGTGTGTTTCGACTTGAGATCATATCTAAACTGCAGATGTCTTGTGATGGTAAACGTAGCAATACGACTTAACTCAAATAATAAAGTTCAATTTTTTTCGTATGGCCGATAATTTTCATGAATCAAAGCGATTGAGAATCGTAAAAATCATATACCAACAATCAGGGTCGGAAAGACAATCAGTATCGAAAAGACAATCGACATCAGCCATACCGCGGTCGAGCAGCGTGAACTAAGTAAACTCGGACCAAGACAATACATGCTCAAGAACAACGTATGACCTAACTCTCTGTTTTCTTGCTAGTAT
Source organism: Vibrio sp. 10N.286.46.A8 (assembly GCF_041470165.1). Lineage (NCBI taxonomy): Bacteria > Pseudomonadati > Pseudomonadota > Gammaproteobacteria > Vibrionales > Vibrionaceae > Vibrio > Vibrio sp. 10N.286.46.A8. Next base: position 1,327 of record NZ_JBFRLX010000012.1, on the reverse strand, counting down.
TAAACTCATGCTGTTTGTTTATGTATAAAAATTATTGATTGAATAACGAAGCTTGTTGATATGGGGATGAAATTAGAATGAGGCGATTACTTACTGCAATATTTTTCAGTTCAGCATTGTTACTCAGTTCAGTGCTATCAGGGTGCAGTAATTTTAGAAATCTATCGAATGAGATAGACGCAATTGATGCCTATACCGACCAGTACCAAATCATTTTGACCGAACCAGCGTCGGGCTCAGCCGTCGTTATTCAACAGATAAAAGATATCAATAAAAGCGAAGTTGATGGCTACGACGGCATAATAGATAGCGACAGTATTCAATTGCAGCTATCTAGAAAAATACACTACCTACTTGTCTTTGATGATAAAAACCAAGATTTAACCCTACAAGCTGACGAACCATTCAGTGTCGTTAATCTACACGATCACCAAGACAATTCTACAGTAAGAATTTCACTCGCCATTGACGAAAACAAAGCGCCCAGAGCCTTTGTTAATCACTCACTGTCCTCTTTACTGAAAGTGGAATTGGATCTTGTCGATATAGGCACTGTTGTGAGTTTAACGGATCCGCCCTTTAAGCGAGAAAACGCTAAGCTCGGCATGTGGCAGCCAGTAACATTCTTTTTTGAAGGGAATGCTGGACTCTACTTTTTGTCGGAATACGACCCAACTAAAATCCCTATCCTATTTGTACATGGTATCAACGCAACCGCTTTAGATTTTGCTCCATTAATCGAAAAAATCGATCAATCTAAATACCAAATATGGGTATTCAACTACCCTTCTGGCTTATCTCTGGTTTTAAGTTCGAAAGGCTTAAATAACCTGCTGCATACCATAGTGACGGAATACAAGATCCAACAATTACACGTGGTGGCACACAGCATGGGTGGGCTTATCGTGACAAACAGTGTTCGTCAGTGCCAAATCGGGCAGTTGTGCAATTTTGTCAGTAGCATCACCACCATATCTTCCCCGTTTGGGGGTGTGGCATCCGCCAAGCAAGGAATTGAATACTCCCCTATCGTGATGCCAGCCTGGGTAGATTTAAATCCAGACGGAAAATTTATCGCCGAGTTATTTGGTAGTAAAACTAAAAACCATACCCCGCACTTTTTAGCGTTTGGATACAATTCAGGGGAGTTATTTAATACCAACAGTAATGATGGCGTAATTGACCTATCAAGCCAGCTTTCGCGCCCAGCTCAATTAAACGCCGACCAAATTTTTGGTTACGACGAAAATCATTTAAGTATCTTAGACAACGACGACTTGTTTGAAGATCTTTCTGAGTTTTGGTTGAGAACCGAACAAGGCTATAA